>NZ_JAGDQK010000100.1:0-3425 GCF_017498755.1 Bacillus sp. XF8
TCCTGCCCTTCTGGGCTCTCCAAAAAGGCTATCAGGTCTGCTATTTTTTCTGTTAAAGCCTCCTCAGTCTTCGCCGACAATGCCAGTAAATAATAAGGAAGCGATGATTCTTTCTCCACCTGAGTCTCTTTTGGATAGCTTTCTACCACTAAATGTACATTGGTTCCACTCATGCCAAAGGCACTTACGGCTCCTCGGCGAGGTTGGCCTGCGCTGTCTTTCCATTCCCGATTCGTCTTATTCACATAAAAGGGACTGTTTTTCCATTGGATATAATGGTTTTCCTGTTCAAAATGTAAGCTGGCTGGGATAGTTTCATGGCGCATAGCCTGCACCAAACTGATGAGACTAACCAAACCTGAAGCAGCAAAAGTATGCCCAAAGTTAGTTTTTGCTGAAGTAATGGCACAAAACCCTTCTTTTTCCGTATAACTTCTGAAGGCATCCCGTAAACCATTGACTTCTACTGGATCTCCCAGTCGTGTACCTGTACCATGAGTGACAATATAGGACAGGGATTCAGGATGAATTCCATACTGATCATAGACTGAACGATAAAGCTGAGCTTGTACTACCCCATTAGGAGCCGTAATACCGTTGGTTTTGCCATCATAGTTAATACCACTTCCTCGGATCACCGCATAGATAGGATCTTTATCCGCCTGAGCTTGGGAGAGACGTTTAAGCACCACCGCTACCACCGCTTCTCCTGGTACCATGCCATTGGCACGTTCATCAAAGGCATAACATCGCCCATCTGGAGATAACATTCCTGCCTGATCGATTGCTTCCAATGTTTGCGGCATAAGAATCAGATTCACACCAGCTGCAATAGCTGTATCACAATCTCCCACACGCAAGCTTTGACACGCCTGATGCAATCCTACCAAGCCGGAAGAGCACGCCGTATTAATTGCCATATTAGGACCGTTAAGGTTGAGTACATAAGAAAGCCTTGCGGCTAAAATGGCATCATGGTTGGAGGTAATCGGGCCGTTAAAGCCACTGAGATACTTGTAATCTCCACCTTCCACACCAACAAACATACCAATCCGTTGGCGCTCTATCTGTTTAGCTCCATAACCCGCATCCTCTAAGGCCTTCCAAGCTTCCTGCAGCAACAGCCGTTGGCGCGGATCCATGTTCTGAGCTTCTCGCGGGGAGATTTCAAAAAATGCAGGATCAAATTCACTCACTCCCGGCACCTCACCAAAACGCCACTGTTCTCCCTCTTGTGCCCAACGGGTTGCTGATTGCACCTGTTCTTCTCCTTTGACCAGATGTTCCCACATTTGGTCGATATTACGTGCTCCTGGAAAACGACCACTCATTCCAATCACTGCAATAGGTTCCATTTCCAACTGTCTTGGTGTTATCTGCATCTGAGGCTCTGGTCGAGATTTTTTCTCTGCCAGCTTCTCTGGCATCACTGACTGTGACTGCACCTTTTCCTCTCGATGCATATCATTTGGTATGGTGGATGATAGCTTCTCCATCGTTCTTCCTTCCCTATAAAACGCAGCCATTCCCTCCGTATGCTCCGTCATATAATAGTCAGCTAGTTTCCCTAAGTTCGGATAACCAAAAAATAAAGCTGGGGTGATTTCCACATTATAATGAGCCGTCAGTCGTTCTGCAAAGGTCGCCAATGTAATTGAATCAAAACCAAAGTCCGCTAAATTACTCTCTAAATGCAATTGATCCCGTGGGATTTGTAAAAGATTCGATGCAATTTTCTTTAAATCCCATTCCACACACTGTTGTACACTTAACCCTTTCATTTCTTCGCACCTTCCTTGACCTGCTGGTAATTCTGAGACCGCAGGTCGCTCTAACGATGACCCAACTGCATTCGTTTGACCTAATCCTAAGAAGCGGTGCACCCGTTCCGGTTGACCAGCCAATACCAAATGTTGTGTGGACGTCTGGCTCAGCAAACGTTCAAAGAGCATCAGACCTTCTTCTGTCTCCAAGGTCCGCTGACCACTTGAAACAAGATACATATGCGTCTGTTCATCATCTCCTAATCCCATTCCGCCTTCTTTCCATAACGGCCAATTAATCACTAGCGTCTTACCAGGAAATATTGCTTGCCGTTGATGAGCATAGGCCATAAGGAAACGATTAGCCATCGCATAGTCTCCCGCTCCCATATCTCCCAAAATGGCTGATGAAGAAGAAAAATAACAAACAAAGTCAAGGGATGCCGAAGCGAAGACTTCATCTAACACTTGTGCCCCTTGCACCTTCGGAGCTAACACACGCGCAAAGTCAGCTGCCGACTTGGCAAAGAGCGGTTCTTTGCTAGCTAATCCCGCAGCATGGATGACTCCATCGATTCCGCCAAAGCGTATTTTGGCTTTCTGTCGTACATCCGCCATAGCCGCACGATCACAAACATCTGCCTGGCAATAGAGTACTTGACTACCTGATTCTTCCCACTTCCTGATCTCATCCGCTAAGCTATCGGATAAAGGCGATCGTCCTGTTAATACTAGATTAACGGATTGCGAGCGAATAAGATTAGCAGCTAATCGGCGGCCCAATCCGCCACCACCACCGGTGATAAGATACGTACCCCCTTCTTTGATTCCCCCTTCACCTTCGGTGATATCCGTCGGTTCAACTCGGCACACATACCGCTGTTCTCTCTCATAGAGCACACTCTCTACGGGCGTGCTTTCCATCTCATCGGCTAGCTTATCCAACCACTTAACCATATCCAATCCTTCTGGCATTGCTTTCTGTAAAATCCCTGACACACCCATCTGAGGTAGTATCAGCCCCAGAGAGCGCTCCCAACCAATCCAGGATTCTAGATAACTGCGCTCAAGCGGAGTGGTCCATTCACCCGCCCAAATGAAGCGCGCTGGTTTTGCTTCCCACGCTGCCTGGAATAGATGAAAGAGAGGCATATAATCATTAATTAAAGCTTGATCCTCCAAAGGCCACAGATACAGCAGGGCAAAACCTGTCCCCCATTCAGCCGCTATGCTATTGAGAGTTTGTTGATAAGCCATACCGTCCGCTCGATTCAACTGGTAATGATATGGACTTTCCCGACGATCCGTGGTACCCTGAGCAACAAAAATGACCTCCGTCTCTGGATAACGGCTTTTTAAAGCTGTACGTAATACCTGTTGGTATGAAGGATTCGATATAAAACATACCCATACCTTCGGTGGGGTCATCCGCTCATCAGATAAGGCATGTGATTGCCATCTCTCAGCGAACGTCATCAATTGGCTTTCCTCGGATGCAGCCACCTCTGCCACTGCTTTGGGCTGTGCAGGTATCTCTTCCATCATAGAAACGGTATCCAAATCTAGTTGCGGTACCCAATACCGCTCTAGAGCGAAAGGATAGGTAGGCAGTGGCACCCGGCTATATTGCCCATCCGCAAACAAATCTGAATAATTCAATTC
>NZ_JAGDQK010000101.1:0-2983 GCF_017498755.1 Bacillus sp. XF8
ATGTTCTTTGAAAACTAGATAACAGTGTAGCTCATATTTTTTAATTTTAGTTTGGTTAAGTTAGAAAGGGCGCACGGTGGATGCCTTGACACTAGGAGTCGATGAAGGACGGGACTAACGCCGATATGCTTCGGGGAGCTGTAAGTAAGCTTTGATCCGAAGATTTCCGAATGGGGAAACCCACCATACGTAATGGTATGGTATCCTTACCTGAATACATAGGGTAAGGAAGACAGACCCAGGGAACTGAAACATCTAAGTACCTGGAGGAAGAGAAAGCAAATGCGATTTCCTGAGTAGCGGCGAGCGAAACGGAATCTAGCCCAAACCAAGAGGCTTGCCTCTTGGGGTTGTAGGACATTCTATACGGAGTTACAAAGGAACGAGGTAGACGAAGCAGTCTGGAAAGGCTCGTCACAGAAGGTAACAACCCTGTAGTCGAAACTTCGTTCTCTCTTGAATGTATCCTGAGTACGGCGGAACACGTGAAATTCCGTCGGAATCCGGGAGGACCATCTCCCAAGGCTAAATACTCCCTAGTGATCGATAGTGAACCAGTACCGTGAGGGAAAGGTGAAAAGCACCCCGGAAGGGGAGTGAAAGAGATCCTGAAACCGTGTGCCTACAAATAGTCAGAGCCCGTTAACGGGTGATGGCGTGCCTTTTGTAGAATGAACCGGCGAGTTACGATCCCGTGCGAGGTTAAGCTGAAGAGGCGGAGCCGTAGCGAAAGCGAGTCTGAATAGGGCGTTTAGTACGTGGTCGTAGACCCGAAACCAGGTGATCTACCCATGTCCAGGGTGAAGTTCAGGTAACACTGAATGGAGGCCCGAACCCACGCACGTTGAAAAGTGCGGGGATGAGGTGTGGGTAGCGGAGAAATTCCAATCGAACCTGGAGATAGCTGGTTCTCCCCGAAATAGCTTTAGGGCTAGCCTCAAGTGTTAGAGTCTTGGAGGTAGAGCACTGATTGAACTAGGGGTCCTCATCGGATTACCGAATTCAGTCAAACTCCGAATGCCAATGACTTATCCTTGGGAGTCAGACTGCGAGTGATAAGATCCGTAGTCAAAAGGGAAACAGCCCAGACCGCCAGCTAAGGTCCCAAAGTGTGTATTAAGTGGAAAAGGATGTGGAGTTGCTTAGACAACTAGGATGTTGGCTTAGAAGCAGCCACCATTTAAAGAGTGCGTAATAGCTCACTAGTCGAGTGACTCTGCGCCGAAAATGTACCGGGGCTAAATACACCACCGAAGCTGCGGATTGATACCTATGGTATCAGTGGTAGGGGAGCGTTCTAAGGACAGTGAAGTCAGACCGGAAGGACTGGTGGAGTGCTTAGAAGTGAGAATGCCGGTATGAGTAGCGAAAGACGGGTGAGAATCCCGTCCACCGAATGCCTAAGGTTTCCTGAGGAAGGCTCGTCCGCTCAGGGTTAGTCAGGACCTAAGCCGAGGCCGACAGGCGTAGGCGATGGACAACAGGTTGATATTCCTGTACCACCTCTTTATCGTTTGAGCAATGGAGGGACGCAGAAGGATAGAAGAAGCGTGCGATTGGTTGTGCACGTCCAAGCAGTTAGGCTGATAAGTAGGCAAATCCGCTTATCGTGAAGGCTGAGCTGTGATGGGGAAGCTCCTTATGGAGCGAAGTCTTTGATTCCCCGCTGCCAAGAAAAGCTTCTAGCGAGATAAAAGGTGCCTGTACCGCAAACCGACACAGGTAGGCGAGGAGAGAATCCTAAGGTGAGCGAGAGAACTCTGGTTAAGGAACTCGGCAAAATGACCCCGTAACTTCGGGAGAAGGGGTGCTTTCTTAACGGAAAGCCGCAGTGAATAGGCCCAAGCGACTGTTTAGCAAAAACACAGGTCTCTGCGAAGCCGTAAGGCGAAGTATAGGGGCTGACACCTGCCCGGTGCTGGAAGGTTAAGGAGAGGGGTTAGCGCAAGCGAAGCTCTGAACTGAAGCCCCAGTAAACGGCGGCCGTAACTATAACGGTCCTAAGGTAGCGAAATTCCTTGTCGGGTAAGTTCCGACCCGCACGAAAGGTGTAACGATTTGGGCACTGTCTCAACCAGAGACTCGGTGAAATTATAGTACCTGTGAAGATGCAGGTTACCCGCGACAGGACGGAAAGACCCCGTGGAGCTTTACTGTAGCCTGATATTGAATTTTGGTACAGTTTGTACAGGATAGGCGGGAGCCTTTGAAGCCGGAGCGCTAGCTTCGGTGGAGGCGCTGGTGGGATACCGCCCTGACTGTATTGAAATTCTAACCTACGGGTCTTATCGACCCGGGAGACAGTGTCAGGTGGGCAGTTTGACTGGGGCGGTCGCCTCCTAAAGTGTAACGGAGGCGCCCAAAGGTTCCCTCAGAATGGTTGGAAATCATTCGTAGAGTGCAAAGGCATAAGGGAGCTTGACTGCGAGACCTACAAGTCGAGCAGGGACGAAAGTCGGGCTTAGTGATCCGGTGGTTCCGCATGGAAGGGCCATCGCTCAACGGATAAAAGCTACCCCGGGGATAACAGGCTTATCTCCCCCAAGAGTCCACATCGACGGGGAGGTTTGGCACCTCGATGTCGGCTCATCGCATCCTGGGGCTGTAGTCGGTCCCAAGGGTTGGGCTGTTCGCCCATTAAAGCGGTACGCGAGCTGGGTTCAGAACGTCGTGAGACAGTTCGGTCCCTATCCGTCGTGGGCGTAGGAAATTTGAGAGGAGCTGTCCTTAGTACGAGAGGACCGGGATGGACGCACCGCTGGTGTACCAGTTGTTCTGCCAAGGGCATAGCTGGGTAGCTATGTGCGGAAGGGATAAGTGCTGAAAGCATCTAAGCATGAAGCCCCCCTCAAGATGAGATTTCCCATAGCGTAAGCTAGTAAGATCCCTGAAAGATGATCAGGTTGATAGGTTCGAGGTGGAAGCATGGTGACATGTGGAGCTGACGAATACTAATAGATCGAGGACTTAACCATATAATATG
>NZ_JAGDQK010000102.1:0-2928 GCF_017498755.1 Bacillus sp. XF8
TTTATCGATTTGTTAATGCCGATTCAAGATGGAATAAAAACAATTCGTCAAATAAAACCGTCATTTAAAGGGAAAATCATCATGGTTTCTCAAGTAGAATCAAAAGAATTAATTGCTGAAGCGTATTCGCTTGGCGTTGAATACTATATTATTAAGCCCATTAACCGGATTGAAGTATTAACAGTCGTTCAGAAAGTCATCGAACGAATCCGATTGGAAAAATCGATAAAAAACATTCAAGAATCGCTCAATATGGTACTAAAATTAGATAGTAATCAAAGTACGCAGGAAAAATACCGTAATGAAAAACATATAAGTACTTTCAATCATTTTCGAAATTCCATTCATTTTCTTCTATCTGAATTAGGGATAGCCAGTGAAAGCGGAAGTAAAGATTTAATGGACATGCTGGATTATTTATATAAATATGAACAAGATAAAACGTTGGAACAAGGGTTTCCCTCACTAAAAGAGATTTTTGTGAATTTGGCTCAAAAAAGACTTGGAGAATCAGCTGAAGAAGCCGAATTAAAAAGGTCGATTGAAGCCTCAAAACAACGGATTAGAAGGGCAATTTATCAATCATTAAACCATTTAGCATCCCTTGGACTTACTGATTTTTTAAACCCGAAGTTTGAAAACTACGCTTCTAGGTTTTTTGATTTTACTACTGTAAGGAGAAAGATGACAGAATTGAATAATGAGCCAACATTACCTACTCGTATCGATACGAAAAAATTTATTCAGGTTCTTTATTTTGAAGCAAAACGGATACACTTGGAACTGCAATGACGAACTCTAGCTAATTCTTAATCTCCAATGTTGAATTTATAATTATAACTGTTTCGCTTATATATTCTGTTTTAAATAAATAATCGCGCTAAAATAATCTGAATTCTAATTATTTTTGTATTTTTATGTAATCTCAGGGGGAAAGAAAATGAATGCATTTATTAGAAAAAAGTCCATTGATCATTTGCAAAAGGAAGGCCTTAGAAGCACTGGACTAAATCGAGTGTTAGGATTATGGCAATTAACTGCAATTGGACTAGGAGGAATTATTGGGGTTGGAATTTTTGTTCTAACAGGAGTAGCTGCATCTGAGCATGCTGGTCCTGCAGTTATTTTATCTTTTATTATTGCTGGACTAGCTAGTGCAGCTGCCGCACTATGCTATGCTGAATTTGCTGGACTTATCCCCGTTTCTGGGAGTGCATATACTTATAGCTATGCTGTATTAGGAGAAGGAGTAGCATGGTTAATTGGGTGGGATCTGTTACTAGAATATATTTTAGTAGTGGGAGTAGTTGCTATTGGTTGGTCTGGATATATGCAAGAATTACTTCAACAAATCGGAATACATATTCCAATTTGGGCCCAAGGGGCTCCAGGTACAGGAGAAGGGCATCGAGTAGACTTAATTGCAGTTATTATAAGTCTAGCTATTGCTGGATTATTAACATTTGGTATGGAGTGGGGATCAAAATTCAACACGTTGATGGTAATTATTAAGCTAAGTATTATTTTAGTGGTTATTGCTGTTGGAAGCTTCTACATCGATTCAGCCAATTGGCATCCTTTTATGCCTTTTGGTTTTAATGGCGTAATGAGTGGTGCTGCGCTTGTATTCTTTGCAGTATTTGGATATGATACGTTAACTACAGCAGCTGAAGAAGCCAAGAATCCACAACGTGATTTACCAAGAGCTGTAGTCATATCTTTAATAATTGCATTATGCCTGTATATTGGAATGTCTTTAGTAATTACAGGAATGGCACCATATCATACATTGAATAACGCTGCACCGGTAGCTAAGATTTTCAGTGATGCAGGATTAAAATGGATTACTTTATTTATCTCTGCAGCAGCTATTACAGGCATACTTTCTGTTTTATTTTCGTTCACACTTGCAGGCTCGCGAGTTTGGTTTGCAATGAGTCGAGATGGATTATTACCAAAATGGTTTACAAAGGTACATCCTAAATATAAGACGCCACATCGTCCTACATTAATTATCGGTATAATTACAGCAATAATATCAGGATTTACCCCTATTAGTGAGGTAGCCGAATTAGTTAATATTGGTACATTATCAGCATTTATATTAATTTGTTCTTCTATCATTGTGTTAAGAAAGAAAAGACCAGATTTAGAAAGGAAATTTAAGACGCCTTTTGTCCCTGTAATTCCGTTGACTGGGATTTGTTTTTCATTATATCTTATCATCAGTCTTCCAGAAGTTACTTGGATTCGTTTTATAATCTGGATGCTTATTGGACTTGTTATATATATGTTATATGGAAAAAATAAAAGTAATTTGGCTAAAAATATAAATAAATAGTTAAATTAAAGTAAAAAAGATGCTAGAGATAGCATCTTTTTTACTTTAATAGGTATTATTACATCCTTTTATATTTAATTTATATGCAAGCATATAAATAGGCATAAAAGGAAACAATATCTAGAAAATTGAAATTGAAATTAGGAACAGAAAGTCTCAATGGTAACAAGAGTTTAGTACGGAATGAAATTAATGTCCACCGTTCTATTTTTTGGAATCTTTATAAAAAAAGACCAGATTTGATAAAATCTTGTTCCTAGGAGAGTGCATTGATAAGGTGATGAAAATGTGGAATATGATTGTTTCCTATCTTCCGGATTGGAAAATTTTTGTACAAGCTTTTATCGTATTTTTAATTCCATATATTATCTCAAGATTTTTTCATTGGGTCAATATATCAGAGAAAGAGTGGTAAGAATGAGTTGGTGGAAATCAAAGGATAACCAGGTGCAAAAAAATACCATTCAAGGCAATGCTAAACAACAAACTAAGCCTTCTCGAAACTCAACGGTTCATTTTACGGGTGACTTCACATCAGACTTAGAACTCATAAGACAAGAAATCGGTCATAATTCTGATGTTCACTT
>NZ_JAGDQK010000103.1:0-2918 GCF_017498755.1 Bacillus sp. XF8
TAGTTGGGACCTTGTCCCTGTGAGAGTAGGACGTCGCCAAGCAAGCTTAAGACGAGTCAGAATGACTCGTCTTTTTTCGTGTAATTAAATCATACATATTATGCTGTTTCTCTGTGTCCTCTATGTTTTTCAAAAAGATACTTCCAATGCCAGACGGCTTCTTCATATTCATTTTTCTCATATAAATAAGATATCTTCTTTGAAATTTTTGTAAATATATACTATATCATTTGGAATAGTACAATATGTAAGTTCTTTTAAGGTGTAAGGATGAAATCCTTTCCTATATACTTCGAATTTGTTGAAACAGTTTGATGGTGTTGAGCTTTCGGAATTTATCGTTTTGTATAGCTTTGGTGCATATGTATATAAGCTTGCTAGAGAAGTAAGTAGTTTATCTATCTGTGTTGTTTTGCTATAGTTATGTAATGTATCAATTGAATCCTTTTAGATGAAATAGATGTGACTTTATTCGATAGAATATAATAGAAAACTGTTGAATGTATATTTTTTAGAGAAAGGGCATATAGAATGAAGAAAATAAGTATTATTACTATAGTAGTTTTATTACTTCTACTTATTGCATATATGTTAGTAGGGAATTATTTCTATAACTATGCATTAAATGCGAAACAAGAAAAAGAGTTTTTAGAAGGAAATCCTCATTTGGAGAAAACAGTACATGCATTAGGTGATGTGATGGCTGTGAATGAGGCGGAAAATGCAGACTTTTTATCAAAGCGGCAGCCAAGTACAATAAATATACGTTCTTTTGATGAATTAAAACTAACGGGTTATGAATATCGTAATGAGCAATCTAGTCATAAATGGTCAATCGTGGTTCACGGATATAATGGAAGAGCCTCGGAAATGACAAAATATATTCGTCATTTTTATGAAAAAGGTTATAGTGTAGTAGCACCTGATCTTCGTGGTCATGGAAATAGTCAAGGTGATTATATTGGTATGGGATGGCATGATCGTAAGGATGTTACGCAGTGGATTCAGTATATTTTAAAGAAAGATCCACAAGCGGAAATAGCTCTGTTTGGTATTTCTATGGGAGGCGCAACTGTTATGATGACTTCCGGAGAAGAGTTACCTGGCAATGTTAAGGTTATTATTGAAGATTGTGGTTATTCATCTGTTATAGATGAGTTCACGTATCAATTAAAAGATCTATTTCATTTACCAAAATTTCCTGTTATGAATGCGGCGAATACAATTACAAAGCTCCGTGCTGGTTATGACTTGAATGAGGGATCGGCTGTCAAGCAAGTTGCAAAAAGTAAAACCCCGATGTTGTTTATCCATGGAGATGCTGATACATTTGTTCCTTTTGAAATGTTAGATGAAGTGTATAATGCAGCGAAGGTAGAAAAAGAGAAGTTGATTGTTCCAGGTGCTGGTCATGGAGAAGCAGAAAAGATAAGTTCAGAGAAATATTGGAATACTTTATGGGATTTTGTAGAGAGGTATATTCCAGCATAACTAGTGATGAATTAATAAATCGTAAGGTACAAGAATCTTGCTAATGAGAAAATGTTCTATATACGATAATCGGAAGTAAATGTTTTTACATTTCTGATTATCGTTTTTTTTTTGATGCACCTTGTTTCGATTATGAGGAAGCATATATAGGATAAAGTTTCACTTTATTGGAGAGTTCGATTCTATTTAGAAATGAAGGTTAATGATGTGCACGATTATTAGTTGTTTAAATTTCTTGAAGCAGAAATTTATGAGTTCTTCCATGCCCATGCTACAATGGTTGGAAACTAAATTTAAAGAGGTGTCAGTATGAAAATTGAAGTTTGGTCTGACTTTGTTTGTCCGTTTTGTTATATTGGAAAGCGTAGATTAGAAAAAGCTTTAGAACAATTTCCGCATAAAAATGATGTCGATGTTGAGTTTAAAAGCTTTGAACTAGATCAAAATGCTCCAATCTATTCTGGAATAAGTATTCATGAAGCAATTGCGTCAAAATATGGGATTAGTATTGAAGAAGCTAAGCAAAATAATAAACAAATAGGCAATCATGCAGCTACTGTAGGTTTAATTTTTAACTTTGAAGAGATGAAACCAACGAACACTTTTGATGCTCATCGTTTGGCGAAGTTTGCAAAAGAGCATGAAAAAGAAAAGGATATTATAGAAAATCTGCTTTTTGCATATTTTACTGAATCTAAAAATTTAAGCGATGTGGAAACACTTGTTGATATTGCTGAAACTTCAGGATTAGATAGGCAAGAAGCTTTAAACGTTCTAAATAATAAAAATGCTTATGCAAATGATGTGCGAATTGAAGAAGCAATTGCTCAACAATATAAAATTACGGGAGTACCTTATTTTATTATTAATCAAAAATATGCTATTTCAGGTGCGCAATCACTTGAAACGTTTGTCGGTGCGCTTCAAAAGGTGTGGGAAGAAGAGAATCCTCAGTCTACATTGCAAGATCTTTCATTAAATGGTACAAGCGATGCTTTTTGTGCAGATGGTAGCTGTTCGGTACCTTCGAAAGAACAATAGTTCTTTCATTTATTATGTCGTGTATGGTGTAGTTGAGGAATAATTTCTTTTAACCCACAGAAACTCATGAAGATTCTGTGGGTTTTGTACATCCAATTTACTTTAGGAAAGTAGCACTCTGAATCTAGATGGATTCATTGTTTAGTAAAGAAAGATGCAATAGTTTGACCGTTATATTGTATGTATTATTAAAGTAAGGTTATTGGTTTGAATGTAAAGGTTAGGGTTCATTAAATTGAAAGCATAATAGCAATATAAAAGTATAAATTATATTTTTTATAAAAAAACATTGACGATTACCATAAAGAAGTGTAATATTATACGAGTCGCTGATAGCAACAACGCAAAACGCGACAAACGAAATAAAAAACTTAGTTGACATTGAA
>NZ_JAGDQK010000104.1:0-2617 GCF_017498755.1 Bacillus sp. XF8
TATAGGTTTCATCTAGTTTCCAAGATAATTGAACGTTTTTATTTTTCTTCTTCCAAATTTGATAGATAAGATTTCCATATTCATGAACCCAGCGCATGATGGTTGTTGGATGAACCGAAACACCACGCTCTTTCAAGATTTCAGATACATCGCGATAGCTTAAAGAAAAACGACAATAGTAGCCGACGGCTACCAAAATAATATCCTTTTTAAACTGTTTTCCCTTAAAATACCCCATATATCATTCTCCTGCTCACACTTTTTCTATAGGTTATCTTAGTTTAGAAATCTTTGCAACAGAACCTTGTTAACTAATGTGGTTTTGAAATAAAGTTACGATGTTTATAATAAAGTCGCGAAGTTTCTATCAAAGAATTCTAAGTGAGTTTTAATCAACCTTTTATATAAAACGGAATGTTCATTCAAGAAGAAGAGAAGCCATTTTGATTATTCTTTTTTCAAAATGGCTTCTTTTTGGTTTTCACTAGGATTCACAAAACATTTTTGAGTAAACCTTATTCTAAACCAACACTATTATTTAAATTAAAATGTAATAAAGAAGAAATAGTCTATTCAACCTATTAGGCCTCACCATATCAACCT
This sequence comes from Bacillus sp. XF8, assembly GCF_017498755.1. Classification (NCBI taxonomy): domain Bacteria; kingdom Bacillati; phylum Bacillota; class Bacilli; order Caryophanales; family Bacillaceae; genus Bacillus; species Bacillus sp. XF8. The sequence goes on from NZ_JAGDQK010000104.1 coordinate 604, forward strand.
AAGAAATTAGATGTTCCCCAAAACGAAAATTTTATCTTTCATAATTGTTTATGAGAATTTAATACATTGGGAAACAACGAATTTATCACCTCATTTTTCATATTCTAAGTGCATTTTTGTTTCCGAGGAAACAAAAATGCGGTATACTTGCATACATAACACATAATATTTATTAACTGAGAATCTATTATGTGTACATGTTTTTGTACGATTAGTCCTAATCAATCAAATAAATGGAGGGTATGACATGGGAAATCATTATGAGGTAGCAGTTGTTGGTGGTGGTCCAGTAGGATTAATGACCGCTTGTGAATTAGCTATTCAAGGTATAAAAGTTGTTGTGTTGGAAAGAAGAATGGATCGTATACGAAATTCTAGAGCAATGACATTACATCCTCGTTCCTTAGAATTGATGGCTATGAGAGGTATTGAAAACAGATTTTTATCTCGTGGGAAAAAATTAGATACAAGTCATTTTGCTGTCTTAGAAACAAGATTAAACTTCAAAAATTTAGATACGGATTTTCCCTACACACTGTTTATTCCTCAATCTATTACAGAAGAAATATTAGAAGAACGCGCATTAGAATTAGGTGTAGACATCAAACGAGGGCATACTGTGAAGAACTTAAAACAGTATGAAACATTCGTACAGCTAGAAATAGAGCAACGAGGAAATATATATAAGCTAGAGATTCCATATGTAGTAGGCGCTGACGGTGCAAGAAGCATCGTACGTGAATTGTCACGTATACCATTTTGTGGAACAGATATAACAGCCACTGCTATATTGGGTGATGTTATTTTGGAATATATTCCATATAATCCGTTTTTATCTACATCTAATATACATGGAATAGTAATGATGGTACCGATTGCTCCTGAAGTATTTCGTTTTGCAATTGTAGATCCTGTAAATCAGCATACACCTGTACAAATTGCTGTCACAGAAGAGGAGCTTATGGATAGTGTTTATCGTATTACAGGTGAACGTATTCAAATTAAGGAAACGATTTGGCTCTCCCGTTTTGGAAATGCAACCAAATTAGCAGATACTTATCAACATTTGCGTGTATTCTTAGCAGGCGATGCGGCACATATTCATTTACCTGCAGGTGGACAAGGTTTGAATGTAGGTTTACAAGATGCTTTTAATTTAGGATGGAAATTGGGATGCGCTATAAAACAGAAAAAATATGAAAACCTATTAGAAAGTTACCATATTGAACGACATGCTGTAGGAAAACAATTTTTAAAAGAAACACAAGCGCAAGAACAATTAATGATGAACTTTTCAAATGCTGGAATGGCACTAAGAGAGCTATTTTCTCACTTACTCACATACTCAGAAGTGAATCAAGATTTAGCTGAAAAAGTAAGTGGTCTAGGAACTATGTATCCATCGATGCATAATTCGGAAAAACATCCATGGCTAGGAAAAAGATGTCCCAATTTTTCTATTTATGCACAAGATCAGAACAATCACACACTCTATGAAGTGATGCATGATGGGAAATTCATTTTATTGATACATCCTTCCTATGTAGATATGATGGATAAAATGAACATTGATTCACATATAAAAGTGATTGTAGGACAAATACAACATCCTGGGTTAGAAAATATAGGGGCTGTTTGGATTCGACCGGATGGTCATATAGCTTGGATTGCACATACCAAGAACGACGTACCATTAGGTATTGAAAAAATATAGAATAACATGTCTGTAAGCATCCAAATAGGGTGCTTACAGACATGTTATATAAAATTTATATAATAAAAGTGAAATTGAAAATATAGTACCTCATCCGGTTCTGGTGCAAAATCAAAATAAAATAAAAGAGAATATAGCTCATATATTTCTAGCGGAATTCTATTTTATGCTGTAAGGCCAAACAATCGATGGATGAATTCTTTCTGGTTTTGGACAGACTGATCTGATATTATCCCCTTAAGGTAGACAGTGTAAAAAGACCATGAATAAACATGGATGTTACACTTTTACTTGGAGGGG
>NZ_JAGDQK010000105.1:0-2424 GCF_017498755.1 Bacillus sp. XF8
AAATACCCCATATATCATTCTCCTGCTCACACTTTTTCTACAGGTTATCTCAGTTTAGAAATCTTTGCAACAGAACCATTCTGTGGCATTTGTATAATATGCAGGACCTCTTTTGATATTGTTAGTTCCTTTAAATCCTGATGGTTAGGTTCGCCCATGCTGGTTGATTTAATTTTTATATTTATCGCTCTCAATAACAAGGCTGTTTCTTGAAAAAAAGATATGTTACAGCATTAAGCAATTTAATTATTTCAATTTTCCTTATGGAAATAAACTAAACTGATGAATAAAATGTAACCATTTAAAAATAATAAAGATATCCTATTGTTATACATAAAGAAGGTGTACATCATGTCTTTAAATAAAATGAACATACACACTGCAAAAAACGAAATTATTGAAACTATCCAAATAAATACCTTACAAGAAATTAAGAATACAATGGAAAAAATCTTTGAGATTTGTGCAGATTTAATTGAACATCCCGTACATTTAAAAACTAAAACTAACATTTCACTTTATTATTTTGAAGGCCTTACGGATGGGATTGCATTAAAAGAAAATGTTATTACACCGTTATTACAAGAAGTAGATGATGACATACAAGTATTTAATTTTAATATTATTGCTGCTTATTCAAAAACAGTATATACATGGAATGAAATCAAAAAAGGGATACTTGAAGGACAATGTGTACTATTCATGGAGGGAGAAAAAAAGGCTCTTCTTATAAATACAAAGGGATGGGCAGAAAGATCAATTCAAGAACCTGTTTCAGAAGTTACAATTAAAGGCTCTCATGATGGCTTTATTGAAAATGCTTCTAAAAACATAGGCCTAATTCGTAGATATATTCCTTCTACTGAGTTGAAAATTAAGAAATTAACAATAGGAGAACGTGCTGCCACTTCTGTATATCTACTTTACTTAGGCGATGTAGCCAATAAAGATATAGTACAGGAAGTTGAAAAAAGAATCGGTAAAATTAAAACTGATACAATTTTAAGGGTTCTGTTGCAAAGTTTTCTAAATGAGGATACACTCTAGAAAAAAGAAGCCAGAAGAATCACAAATGCGATATTTTAAAGGGAAACAGTTCAAGAAAGATATTATTTTAGTAGCCGTGGGCTACTACTGTCGTTTTTCTTTAAGCTATCGTGATGTATCTGAACTTTTGAGAGAGCGTGGAATATCGGTTCATCCAACAACTATTATGCGTTGGGTTCATGAATATGGAAATTTGATTTATCAAATTTGGAAGAAGAAAAATAAATCAGCACATTTCGTATGGCATTTAGATGAAACCTACATCAAAGTCAAAGGAGAGTGGTGTTATCTCTATCGTGCGATTGATCAAGAAGGGTACACCTTGGATATCCAACTTCGTAAAACAAGGAATCATCAAGCCGCCTATATGTTTATGAAAAGGTTAGTGAAAGCTTTTGGAGAACCAACGGTACTCACAACAGACAAGGCACCTGCCCTACTTTGTGCGTTCAAAAAACTGAAAAATAACGGTTTTTATGTGCATACGAAACATTGCACCGTTAAGCATTTCAATAATCTCATCGAACAGGATCATAGACATATCAAGCGACGTTTTTCCAAATCCGCAGGATTTCAAAATCTTCGTCATGCTTCACGTACTTTGAAAGGAATCGAAACCATTCATGCTATATATAAACGAAACCGCAGTTTACAGCCAAACTGCGTTTTTTCAACGTACAAGGAATTACACAAATTACTAGTCACTGCCTAAATAGTTCCCCTCGTTTATCAATACCTGTTTCTGCTTTTTTTAACTTTGCAACAGAACCATCAAAAAAATTGAAACCCGATAGGGTTTATTTGGTATGCAAATCTTTAAAGAAATTACACTGGATCTTTAGGGAAAAGAAAAATCTCACGTGAAATTAAACTTATAAAAGCTTAGGTTGATGGGCATGGGGTACCGCCAGCATTTTGGAAATAAACCACGTTAAGCAAATTTCGATATAAAATCTTTTGAATTTTGTCCCGTTAAGAATATTTTGATACAACACAACACCATTTGTGTTGCGTTAGGACATGAGAATACCAATGAAAACGGTTGTTAATGCAACACAATTTAAATTAGCGATAAAATGACTCGAAAATCCTTAGCGTGGTTTTTTTTCGTTTGGCTGTCTGTACCCCGTATATAAAATACTGATTTGAATACAAAAAACACTCCTAGTGAGTGTTTTTTTAATATTTCGGCCCCATATAATCATAACTTTGATCAAGCGCTTTGATTAAATCAATGGCATTCTTTAATTCATGCTTATCAGACTCTAATTCTTCCATTCTTTTTGCAATATCTTTTCTAAAATTGTCTACATCACCAACCGCTTTCTTCCCCACACCAAGCTGAGACCAACTTGTATCAAGCATATGGTGAATACT
>NZ_JAGDQK010000106.1:0-2394 GCF_017498755.1 Bacillus sp. XF8
AAAGTATCGCATTTGTGATTCTCCTTGTTCTTTTTTTCTAGAGTGTAGCCTCATTTAGAAAACTTTGCAACAGAACCCTAATAAGTATGGGTTACCCTCAAACAATAAAAACAGGCAAAATGCACAAAACTTTCGTTCTGGAGGGTATTATGAAATCTTAACTTGATGGGCATGGGGTGTATAACTTACTGCTTTAACTATTTAATTTTTCTCCTTGTTATAGACGATGTAACTAGGTTCATTATAAACCCACTTATCTGTACCAATTCTTAGCCAACCGTTCTTTTCTTCGTATACTGTAACTTTTTCACCTTTGCTTGCTTTTCTAACAACAGAATAGCTAGTTCCTGCCCCGCTTCGAACATTTACGCCAATACCATTAATTTCAGCCGTTCCAATTCCCTTTTGAATACTACCAGTTTCACTTAATTGAAGCATGTTTAATATGAATGCCGCTGTTTCACCACGAGTTGTTGTTCCTTTAGGGACATACAGATTATCTCCCATACCTTTTACAATACCTAAGCCGTATAATTTTTGTACAGCTTCTTTATAGATGATTTGATCTTTATCTGCAAATAGTAAGTTTGCCAACGGTCCATTTATTCCTTTATACTGTAATGCTTTATTTACAATGACCGCTGCTTCTTCTCTTGTAATAGGTGTGTTAGGATCAAAATAACCATTACCTCTACCAGAAATGATACCTACACTCGCAGTACGCTTAATACCATCACGTAAAGTTGAATTTACATCATTTAAGTCTTTAAATGATGCATCACCAGCTGGAAGATTTAGAGAATTAGAGATTAATTGAGCAAACTCAGCTCTTGTTACTGCTCTATTAGGCGCGAAAATTCCGTTTCCTTCTCCTACCATAATACCTCTTCTATTCAAATCGCGAATAGCTGGCTCATACCAACCTCCTGTTATATCATCTGTTGGTTGATTAAATTTATTATAATACCCTTCAACACCATTTACGAATGGAACCCATTGTCCACTGTTTATCATAATAGCAGGACAGTTTTTATTCTTCCATTTTTGGTGTTTCACGATGTTATTTAATGGTACACCCGTTTCTTTCATTAAATACGCTACAAGTTTCTTAGCATTATCTACTGCCTTATTGTAGTCACCATCACTGTTAACTGCAATTTCAATTGCAATAGATTCTCTATTACCTGGGCCATCATCGTCTCCTGCGTGCCATCCGTTCTCGTTTAATGGTAAGTGTTGATAAATCTCTTTATCATCTACTGTAAAGTGCCATGATGCAGTTCGGTCTGTGTTCCCTACTGCTTGGTTATATAAGTATTTGGCGTGGTTTTTAGCTCCTGCTCCTACACTTTTATTATCAGTCTCATGAATTGTAATATACTTGGGAATCATATGGTTTTGAGGGCGAATATTATCGTTCCCTTCTGGAACAATCCATTCAGTGAATGGAACGCCATTTATATTACTAGAAACTTTAGGTGCTGAAAAAGAAAGACTACGTTTTGTTCTATTTGGATTGTTAGGGACCGTTAATGTACCCGTTTCTTCATAAATACCTTCTGAACTTTGAAGACTATCCACTTTCTTATTATCAACAGTACCTTCACCACGTCCGTCTACTCCTTCAAAACTCTTTTCAATACTTTTTAAGGCCTGTTCATCTGATACTTGAAGTGAGTCTGTTCCGACTTGTTCTTGAACACTCATAGATTGATGGTTATTTACTGATTGTCGTTCTTCTGCGAACGATACCATCGGTGAGGATACTACCGTTAGTCCTACTGTTAATGCTACTACTTTTTTACTAAATTTAATACTCATGTTTAATTTGGTATATCTCGCAATTTTAGTAGATATACCTTCCTCCTTACACTTCTTTTAATGTGTATCATAATAGTTTGAAACCTAAAAATAACACCTTCATTTTTCATTACATATAATCAATCGAACTCTATAAATTCTCCTAGATATATCAATATTTAAGAGCATTTCAAACAATTATCAAAGAGATTGATAGGAACTGAAATAGTTCTCTTTTGCGATTTCAACCATACTATACATGATGATAAATCTTTGCTATAAATAAAAAAAGGAGAGATTTCTTATAATAGGTGCTTTAAAAAATCATCATGATGAGCGTGTATCCGTTTCTGAACAATCTTTATCTATTTCTGTAATAAGATCATTCATTCTTTTTTCATCTTTTGATATTATAATTTCCTTTACATTTATATAAATATTATATAATTAATATATAACGACATTCAACAAAATACGACATTTTTTTCATTTTTTATATTTACTAATAGGGGTCCCGCCCCATCGCTATCAAGCTAAGCTCATACAACGTCACTTATAGTAGAGGTTATTTCTTTTTTTCTAGAGGATACATGT
>NZ_JAGDQK010000107.1:0-2393 GCF_017498755.1 Bacillus sp. XF8
GTTCATTTTACGGGTGACTTCACATCAGACTTAGAACTCATAAGACAAGAAATCGGTCATAATTCTGATGTTCACTTTCGGGAGTTTAATATTGGGCGCATAGGCATTCGAGCTGCGATCATTTTTGTCGATGGACTATCAGATAAAGAGCTAATCGATAAACATATTATGAATTCACTAATGGTTGATTTTTTCGATGAATATAAAAACGAAACTACTTATGTGGAAGAGACTGTTTCGAAAGAATTTATTAAAAATAAAGTTCTTTCTATTAGTGAAGTAACAGAAATCAATCAAATAAAAGATTTGATATCCAAAGTATTGACAGGTTCGACAGCTCTATTGATTGATGGTTTATTTGATGTGTTCATTCTTGGCACAACAAAAACAAACAAACGGAATATTGAAGAACCAGTATCAGAAGCATTAGTCAGAGGTCCACGGGTAGGTTTTACGGAAGTATTAAGTGATAACACTGCACTTTTACGACGTCATGGTGAAAATGAAAATTTATCATTAATAAAGCTTCAAGTAGGAGAACGTGCAAAAAAAGAGCTAGTTATAGCCTACATCAAAGACCTTGCTAGTCCAGAATTAGTGGAAGAGGTAAAAATAAGAATTCAGAAAATCAATATAGATAGTGTACCTGAATCTGGCTATATAGAGCAACTTATTGAAGATAATTACCTCAGTCCTTTTCCACAAGCTCAGAATACAGAACGTCCTGATCGTGTTATGGGTGCCTTGATGGAAGGGCGGATAGCAATTTTACTGGATGGGACACCATTCGCATTAATTGTTCCAGTTACATTTAGTATGCTGTTACAATCACCAGAAGATTATTATGAACGTTGGATTCCAAGTACGCTTCTCCGCCTATTGCGTTTCTTTGCAGCTTCTGTTTCATTATTTACTCCTGCATTATATATTTCCTTTATTTCGTTTCATCCAGGGTTAATTCCCACCAAGCTAGTTATTTCTATTATAGGAACACGTGAAGGAGTTCCTTTTCCTGCTCTTATAGAAGCGTTGATTATGGAAGTGGCCATCGAAATTTTACGGGAAGCTGGGTTACGTTTACCTAAACCGATTGGACCGGCAATGGGGATTGTAGGTGGACTAATTATTGGCCAGGCTGCCGTAGAAGCAGGGATTGTCAGTCCAATTATGGTAATCGTTGTAGCTGTTACAGCTATTTCTTCCTTTACTATCCCACAATACAGTGCAGGAATTACATTACGCATTCTTCGGTTTGTAGCCATGTTCTGTGCTGCCATGTTTGGCTTGTACGGAGTTATTCTCTTCTTTCTTTTAATTTGCAGCCATTTAGTGAAACTGAAAAGTTTTGGCGTTCCTTATACCAGTCCGGTTGTTCCGTATCGATTCAGTGACTGGAAAGATTTTATGGTTCGAATGCCACTAAAAATGATGAGACGTCGACCGAAAATAATGCATACAAAAAATCCTATCCGTAAAAGGTAGCTGATGACGAAAGGAAGTGTCCTTCAGTGATTACTAAACCCAAAGATCGAATAACAACTTCGCAAGCAGTTGTTATCGTCGTTAATTTTATACTTGGAACAGGAATCCTTACCCTGCCTAGAGCATCTGTAGAAAAAGTGAAAACACCGGATGTATGGATAAGTGTGATTTTAGGTGGGATAATCGCGATGGTTGCAGGAGTAATCATGGTTAAATTAAGTCAACAGTTTCCCGAAAAAACCTTTTATCAATACAGCCAAGAAGTTGTAGGGAAATGGATAGGGAGGTTATTTAGCTTACTTGTTGTATGTTATTTTCTTGCAACTTCAGGGTTTCAAATCCGTTCAATGGCAGAGGTCATTAGCTTGTTTTTGCTAGAAGGAACTCCTACATGGGCCATTATTATACCTTTTATGTGGATAGGTCTCTATTTGATTATGAGTGGCATTAACTCAATTGCCCGGATGTTTGAAATCATATTCCCTATTACGGTGTTTATTTTTTTACTAATTTCCTTGATGAGTCTCGGAATATTTGAGATAGATAATCTCCGCCCCGTATTAGGTTTAGGAGTTAAGCCGGTGTTAAACGGGATAAAGATAACTGCTCTCGCATATACAGGTCCTGAAATCATGTTAATCCTTTTGGTGTTTATGGAGCAACCAAACAAAGCAGTAAAAGTCATTCTAGTTGGAATTTCTATTCCGTTAATCTTTTACGTAATAACGGTCGTAATGGTCATCGGTGCATTATCCGTCGATGGAGTTGTAACGAGAACATGGCCGACAATTGATCTCATGCGCAGTTTTGAAATTTCGGGTTTGATATTTGAACGTTTTGAATCTTTATTGCTTGTAATATGGATTATGCAAATATTTGCTACCTATACGATTAGTTACTACGCTGCTGCA
>NZ_JAGDQK010000108.1:0-2311 GCF_017498755.1 Bacillus sp. XF8
TGAAAGTCCAGCAAAAATACGTTGGTTATCCTTTTTAACGTCATGGACCTCACCAGCAATTTTTAATGCCTGCTGCCGTAAATCCTCAACCTGAAAGCTCATCTGTTTGTTCTCTAAAGAGTCTAAACTTTTATATAAATCATAAGATTTTTTCGTTATATTTTCAGCATCTTGCAACGTTTTTTTTAATGAACAGCATCTTCATATAAATTGGAGATGAGCATAAGCATGTGTTCATTTTGTTTTTTAATGTGTCTCTCCCTTGACTGCGCTTCATACAGTTTCATCATATTGAAAAAGCTTAGAACTATAAAACTGTGGGAAGTACCCCCTTTCTCACTACTAATCTATATAAATGGCCTGTAAGTAAAAGAATATAGGCTAAGTAAAAAATTCAAAGTCCACCCTTTGAGGCGCTTTCAAATCTAAACTAATAGAAACGTATCTTTAATTTATAATCAAAAGTACAGAATCTTACCAAAAAGTACATTTTTTATAAAACAATTTTTAAAGTATTTAAAAATTCATTTTGGCGTAAAAACATCGAGATAATCACTGTGAATTTCTAAAGGTTCTGGTACAAATATACGAAGAGGAACGAGGATATTACAATAATCCAACTGGTATTCCCCATTAAAAAACGGCAGAACTCAATTAGATGAAATCTTTCGGTATTGATGTAGATCAAGAGCGTATAACGATAGTTTCTGGCACACAAAACGCTTTGGCAATTATATTGATGAAAGAGCTTTGAATTTAAATTCATTTGTTTTGCAATATAATTAATTAGAATTATGCATTCGCGAAATGGAATAAGGCGTCTCACTTTTTGAAGTTTGACGCCCCATAATCTTGTATGGTTACATTCACATGATATTTAATCGGTACCCTACTAAATGTTTGATCCCAATCTTTTTTGACTTTCTCCCATACTTTTGGGTCTTCAATTCTTAATCGGTTTCCAAAGCCAGCAACGTCAACTTGATATTTTTTCTGCATTTTTTCTGTTACATGATGCACCAAGTGCTTTACTTCTTGTTCAGCAGCTTTTTCTGCCCTTTTTAAAAATTCATTTTCAAAACCTTTTCCTGAGTGCATCCAATTTTCAGACACACGCCCTTCTGATTCAATGTTTACATCAAAAGAAATCTTATTTCCCTTAACATGCGGGGTGATTTTGCTTTTTATGGACTTTATCTCGTAGATGATAGGTTGCCCTGTCTTTTTATCAAAGCCTTTTACCACACCACCTTTCCTTTTTCCTTTGATCCATATTAGCCCCTCTAATTCCTCTTCATTTAAAAAACCACGCAACTTATTTGTATTTCCTTTGATTATGGCAGCTCCCGCAAATTTTACTTCACCATTTGTCGAAATTACATTTTGTAAAAGAAAACTAGATCCTGATTCCATCTTACCTCCTAATTTAGCGAGCGATACAGGAGGTAAAATTCTTGTTATTCTATATTGATTATCTCCAATCCCAACCAAATGAAACGCTGGAATTTCTCCTATTTCCTTTGATTCCAGCGTCTCACTAGCTCGCCCCTTGCTGATTAACACAAGACAGCTAAGTCTACTCTCATTTTCACGGAGATACTGATCAAGTAATTGGTCTAAACTATACTTGCGTACAAGATTCTCACTAATCACAATCACTTTTAAATGTGAAGCGAACAAAGGCCGATCTTCTCTTAATGAAAATTCACGGATTATTTGATGAATAGAATCTCCAGTCTCAGAAACATTAACATAACGTTTTTGTTGTGCCCCGTCTCCTTTACTCCCCGTTTGTTGGCTTGCAATTTGATAAGTAGATGTTATAAGGTTTCTTTTAGGATATCCTCCTCCTCGGTCCTTAATCTCTTTCTCAATTGTTGACTCCTTACCTTTATCCAATCCTACAGCTAAAACTAAACTCATCTTTTCAATTTCTTTGCTACTCCAGCACCCTGTCAGAAACAGGAGTACAAGCATCGAAAACAAAGTCAAAAGAACCCGTACATAGTGAAAGTTATTCTTCACGATGGCCCCCCTTTTCTCTTTAATCGCGTGATGATAAGAAGGAGCAGTGGTAGTAACCCAAATAAAAATAAAGCAGTATTGCCGACCATATCCCCGAATTTAAGTAGATCATTTATATTTTTCGAAGTCATAGCAATGATATAAATAATCGGAAGCAAAGCAAACATAAAAGGATGAATGCTCTTTTTGAAGAGTTGTGCTAGCCCCAGTGCAGCAGCGTAGTAACTAATCGTATAGGTAGCAAATATTTGCATAATCCATATTACAAGCAATAAAGATTCAAAAC
>NZ_JAGDQK010000109.1:0-1991 GCF_017498755.1 Bacillus sp. XF8
CCTAATAGGTTCCTTTTTTTAATACAAAAATTTCAAATGTATAGAGTTATGCTTCGAATCGTTTCCGTTTTCATAAAGATCTTATAAAGTTAAATTTCTTGTTTTATTTTAGCTTGATGCTGATAAGATACTAGCATCCCTTTTTTTATTATTCAAATTAGAATAAATATCTACTGTCGTTTAATAGGCAATGCATAATAGCCAAAAGCTAAATCCAGCAAGGCACTTGCTTCTTGGCGCAGTAACACATCTTTCGGACGGAACATAAAGGATCCGTCAGCATTGATGGAAGTATCAGGGTCTAGAATTCCTTGGGAGGCAAGTGCTTGAATAGATTGGACTGCCCAATCATCTGCGGCATCAAGTAATTTAACTTTACTAGCTTTATCAGTTTGAATCATTTTCAGGTCTTGAATTTGCTTTACGTTTTGAATCATGGTTGCTGCGACCTGTCGGGTAATCGGAGTAGCACGGTTATACTCTGGAATTCCATTCATCATTTTTTCTCTTGCCTCCTTGGATTCGTCTGGAAAACCGTTCCATCCGTGAGCAAGTAACAGCGTATCCGCAAATTCTCCTTGTGTCATGGTGTCCATCGGATTAAATAGATTATCTGTTTTAGCACTCATAATATTTAGAGCATGAAGACTATCAATGTGACTTCTATATTTACTCTTTGATGGCACGTCATCAAAAGGTGGTTTGTTGTTAATTCTCTGAGCATCTGCTACAAAATCATAGCTTTTAGGAGAGTTGTAGTGAAAATATGCGATTTCTCCAGCCGAATTCTTTTTGAAAGCGACTTTATTGCCTTCTGAATCTTCAAATAACAACGGATGAATCATTTTGAGAACTTGTTTTCCCGTTTTACCACCCTCCATGACCAAATTCCCATTTTCATAAGTAAAATGAGTGCGAATTGCAGCAAAACGCGTATTTTGGAATAAACCCAAGTATTTATGAGCCTCTTTTTCCTCTAACGGAAGATAGCTTGTTTTTACATCATTCTTCTTAGCAGGGAAATAGTGATCCATGAGAGCTTCATATATGTCTATACTCATCATTGAATCATTATTATAAGACATGAAGAATGCTGTTTTTTGTTCAGGCACTAAAATCAGCAGTGATTGATGTCCAGGCATACTTCCACCTTTCATTACAACGTGTTGACCGTTAGCAAATTCATTAAAAGGCGTTTCAAATCCAATTGTCGCAACAGGGATTGTCTTATCATCAAAAACTTGATAGGCATGCATCATATCTATGCTTTTTTTACTTACAATTTCTTTGTCTTTAAACGTTCCTTTCTGTAGTTGCATAATCATGTATTTTGACATGTCTTCCGCAGTAGATAAAATGCCTCCTTGTGGTGTATCCCTTAAACCGCTCCCACTTGTTGGAATCGGATCACCAGTGGGACCATAATGTGTAGCCATTCTTTCGAGAAGGTCAGGCGTAAAGCTCATACTCGTAGATTTCATATCTAATGGTTTGAAAATATTTTTTTCCATATATTTTGAGAAAGGGGTGTTAGTAGCATTCTCTACTGCAAACCCTGCGAGCGCAAATGAGACGTTGTCATACGTATAAGCTTCACCTGGTGGCCGTACCACCGTTGGCATATGTTTAGAGAAAAATTCTTTCATTGGTATACTATTATGAACGTATTCGGGTCCAGTTATATTTGTGAGGTCCGGAAAATCTACCCCGCTAGTATAAGTGAGCATATCAAACAGGGTAAGAGGTTTCCCTGTTTGATTAGGTATTTGTAATCCACCTAGATATTTTTGTACGTCTTGATCTAGTTTAAGCTTTCCTTTATCGACTTGCTGCATCACAGCCAAAGCAGTAAAAGTTTTCGAGACGGAAGCGATTTGAAAGACCGTGTCCTTAGTGACGGGGATTTTCTTTTCTTTATCGGCATATCCATATCCTTTATTGACAACGACCTTTCCATCATGAACGACGACAAAACTAGAACCGTTCACATT
>NZ_JAGDQK010000011.1:0-122955 GCF_017498755.1 Bacillus sp. XF8
CTTCTAATGAAAACTTTGCCATAAAAAAACTACACCTCCAATTGTTAATTGTGTCTAACAATTGGGGTGCAGTTCATAAAGAGTGGTGCGTTTTTTATATGCGATAAGTAAAGAGAATTCTCTTAATGACTTTTATTAGCTTTTGCATGAGTCTTAAAGAAGACTGGAAAATGTACATTATATATAACAGTGACTACACGTATGATGAATGTTACGAGTAAACAAATATAGAAAGCTAATACATGTGCACCCATTTCATGTGTGATTAGGAAACTAATCGCACCTAGAATAGAAGCAATTGCATAAATTTCTTTACGGAATACATAGGGGATATCTTGAGCGCAAATATCACGCAAAATCCCTCCACCAATACCTGTAATAACACCCATCGAAACGACTAAGAATGAGGCGTTGACGTGATGCGACATCGCTGCGTTTGCTCCAATAGCGGTAAAGACTCCTAAACCGACAGCATCTGAAAGCATAATGACAACTTGGAGTTTATTAATGCGTTCAAAAAACATGCAAGTAAAAAGTGCTGCTAACACGCTGACAAAAAAGTAAATTGGTTGTACAAATGCGACAGGAGGTAGGTTACCAATCATAATATCACGAATAATTCCGCCACCTAGTGCAGTAGCTACAGCTAAACAAAGGACACCAAACAAATCTAGATCTTTCTTTAAACCAACTAATGTACCAGAAATGGCAGCGGCAACAATGCCAAGAAACGTAAATATTTCGATTAATAACATGGCTCTATTCCCTTCCTCCTAAAGATGTTCCAGAGAAAAAATATACACTAAAGTTATGAAAATAACAATTACTTTTCGTTACATGTAGAAAAACGAAAGAAATACATAAAGAAAGCGTTTGTAAAGGTGAAAAAATTAAGCTATAAAAATGATATTTTAATAAGAAATCCATTCATTTATTAGGCGATAATTATTTTTAAATCCATATAAAATAATTTAATGTTTATATAAGATTATATTTTAGTATAAATTGGAAATTAAGAGGGGGTAACATTTTCTTTTTCTATACTTTTTAAAAGGTGGGGATTATTTATAGGAGATAATTTTTTCTTATAAGGGAGAGATGGACAATCGGTAATTGTATAAAAATAGTTCTCAAATTAAATATGAGTTATGTTATAATTACTAGGTGTATTTTAAATGATATAAACGATGTTTAAATGATAATGTAATGATTTTGTATGGAGGTCTCGGAATGTTAGCAAATCAAGCTAGGATTAGGTTTGAGCAGTTTTTGCTCTTTTTTATTATTTTACAGCCTGTTTTAGATCTATTAACGTCGCTTAGTATTATCGTATTAAAAATAAATACGACATTTGGGATAATAGCAAGATTTCTTATTATGGCAATCTGTGGTATTTATATCTTGCTGCAGGCAAAAGAAAAGGAAAATAGGAAGTTTTTAATTTATCTTATCTTACTAGCAGTGGTACTTGGAATAGGGTTTATTAATAATAAACTTATCAAGAGTCCGATTGTATTAGGAGAAGAAATTAGATTCGTTGCAAAAGCATTGTATATATATATTATGCTTAGTGCATACATTTTAGCTTTAAAATCGTTGAAGAAACTTACAAATATTGGGGATAAAGTTAGAAACAATATTATGTATTCTACATTAATTATTAATATTGTTATGGTTGTTTCTATTACAACGTCTACAGACTTTGGTAGTTATGAATGGATGAAAGTTGGTTCCCGTGGATGGTTTTATGCAGGGAATGAACTAGGGTCAATTCTAGCTATTATCTTCCCGATTGTAGTACTATACTCAGTTCAAAAAACGAAAAGTATCACTAGTGTTTTATACTGGATTCCGTCCCTGTTAATGATTTATTCTTTAATTCAGGTCGGTACGAAAGTAGGAATGGGTTCAATTGGTGCTACTTTGGCAGCAGCAATTTTTATTATTCTACTTCAGTTGTTATTTGATAGAAAAAATCCGAACAAGAAGGCTCTTTTACTTAATGGAGTGATTGCCATCGTTCTATTAGCCGGTATTGTTGGAACGTTTAAAAAGACACCATTAGCGCAGAATATGGGCATCCATACTGGTTATTTAGCTGAACAGAATGTGGCACAACAACAACAAAAAGAAAAAGAAATTAAAGAGAAGCTACAAGAACAAGAACAGCATAAACCAGAGAAGCCAGAAGAAAAGGCAAAAGTAGAAGAAGAAGTTAAAAAAGAGCTTCAGAAAGAACAGAAAAAAGAAAATCAAGAGAACCTAATCTTTAGTGGGCGTCAAGTGTATGCAGAAAGACATAAGCAGTTCTTTAATGAAGCGCCAATGTCACAAAAATTGTTAGGAATGGGTTACGCAGGTAACTTTAAATATAATCCAGAAAAGCAACCTGATCCAAAGTTGATTGAAATGGACTTCCATGATTGGTTTTATGATTTTGGGATTATCGGTTTCGCGTTAATGATGATTCCGTTCATCTATTATGGTTTAAAAATCTTATTGACCATTATTACAAGATTTAAAGACATATTTAATATAAAATATGGAATGATAGCAGCAAGCTTAGTGTTAGCTTTAGGTATCGCATATACTGCAGGTCATATTTTGACGGCACCAGGAGTTGGGATTTACTTTGTAGTGGTGTTAGCTTATCTAATTGTAGATTTAGAAATTGAATGATAAAAATAAAAGCTAACTTTTGTTAGCTTTTATTTTTTAGTACAGTAAAATAAAAGATAGATGGAAAATGTGGCGAGGATTTAAAGGAGGAAAAAAAGTATGAGGATATTGCATATGAATGCGGGAGCAGAAGATGGAGGAGGGAAAACACATATTATTTCACTTCTTGATCAGTTTCCGACCGATGAAGTAGAATTAGCAGTATTTGAAGACGGAATTGTTGCGAGGGAAGCAAGAGAATTAGGGATAAAAGTTCATGTGTTTTCACAAAAGTCTCGCTACGATTTATCCATTTTGAAGAATATAAGTGGATTCATTAATAAAGAAAAATTTGATATTGTTCATACGCACGGACCGAGAGCAAACTTTTATGTTTCCCTAATGAAAAAGAAGATCGCTGCAAAATGGGTTACGACGATTCATAGTGATCCGTTCGAGGACTTTACAAAACAAGGCTTAAAAGGTTGGATTTTTACGAAATTGAATTTAAAGGCTTTAAAAGATATAGATTTATTCTTTGTTGTAACAAATCGATTAAAAAAGAGTTTAGCGCAATTAGGAATTTCGAGCGAAAAGATGCGTGTTATTTATAATGGTATCGAGTATGACAAAGAAAAAGCACAAGGGTATAATAAGAAAGAAACGTTTAACATTGATGAAGATGTATTTACAGCGATTCAAGTTGCCCGTCTTCATCCCGTTAAAGGTCATGAAGTATTGTTTGAGGCATTGAAACAAACGACATTGACGAAAATTAAAGTATTATTAGTAGGCGATGGTCCTTTAGAACAAGAACTTAAGGCGTTAGCTACCGAAAAGGGAGTTGCAAGTAAAGTTGAGTTTTTAGGACATCGTCAAGATGTAAAAGAATTATTTGCGTCTTCGCATGTTAATTTATTAACATCTCATAGTGAAGGTTTTCCTTTAGTTTTATTAGAAGCAGCGAATCAACGTGTTCCATCTATTGTAACGAGGGCGGGAGAAATTGAGCCGTTAATTGTAGATGAAAATTACGGCTGGATTGTTCCAACTGGAGATGGAAAGGCGTTAGCTGTTGCGTTAGAAGAGGCGTATGAAAAGTGGAAAACTGGAGAGTTAGCTGTAATGGGAAAACACATCTATGAGCATGCTGTGGCAAACTTCTCATTGCACAAGTTATATGAAGATACGAAAGAAACATATAAAGAATTAATAGCTAAAAACCTTTAATAGCAGAGAGGATTGTAATTATGGTAGTACAAACAGTTGATATTTTAGGTGTCCCTTTCTCTACAATGACAATGGAAGAGACAATCCAATATCTCATGAAACAGCTAGAATCGGGACAAGATCACACATTCCAAGTTGTAACAGCAAATCCTGAAATTGTAATGTGTGCGAAAAAGGATCCAAGTTTTCATCAAACACTGTTGAAAACAGATTTGATTACACCAGATGGTATCGGTGTTGTAAAAGCTAGTGGTATGCTAGGAACACCACTAAAAGAGCGTGTAGCAGGTTTTGATTTAATGAGTGATTTATTTGGGACGTTGTCGGAAGAGAATAAATCTGTGTCTGTTTTTTTACTTGGAGCAAAACCGCATGTTGTGAAAGGTGCCGCTGATCATTTAACAAAAACATATTCAGCTGTATCTATTGTGGGAACACAAGATGGATACTTCAAACAAGAAGAGGAAGAAGATATTATTTCTCGTATTCAGGAAGCAAAGCCTGATCTATTACTTGTAGCACTTGGATTCCCAAGACAAGAAAACTTTATTCAAAATAATAAGCATCGTTTGCAGGCAAAGGTAGCTGTTGGTGTAGGTGGTAGTTTGGACGTTTGGGCAGGGGAAGTAAAACGTGCGCCAAAATGGATTCAAGCCATTCATCTAGAATGGTTTTACCGTCTATGTAGCAATCCGACGCGTTGGCGTCGTCAGCTAGTATTAGCTGAATTTCTAAAAGAAGTGATGCGTTCGAAAAAGTAGCGAAATCTCGCTACTTTTTTTATGAATGGAAATGGTTGTGGTAGGCCTATTAATCCAGAGGGCGATGCCAATGTAATGAAATTTGCTGTAACGAAAAAATTAAGCGAAACAGATCGAAGTTGTATTCCATGTCATATGAGAAAAAAGAGGATAGTTTAAGAAGATGTATGAAACGTATTCGAAAATTAAAGGTAACTGCATCACGTGATATGTATAATCGTCCTATGTTTCTGTTAGATGATAAAATGTGGCATGATCCTGTTTTAGAAATTATGAAGGTAGGAGATGTAGAGATATTGGAGTATTTGAATGTTACGGGTGGTGTTCATCCAATTCATTTACACCTTGTGTATTTTTATATTCTCGATCGGCAGCCATTTGAGGTGAGCTTTTATAATGAAACAGGTGAAATACGTTTTACATGCCTACCGATTATGCAGGATGAGGGTGAACGTGGACCAAAAGATGTTGTTCGTGCTTCTCCTGGGCATATCACCCACATTGTCATTTGTTAGAACATGAAGATCATGATATGATGCGTCCATTTCAAATAATTGAGTAAAACGCCTGTGTATAGGGCGTTTTTTTTATCTCGCTATTTGCGAACGGTAATACCCTCGCCTCAAATTTCAGCAAAAGCAGAGAGGTTAGGTAAGGGCTAATAATCGGTGGGGGATGAAGAAAATCACTACTTATTAAAGTTTCACTTTATGGGAATGATGAAGGAGGACTTTATATATGAAATTGTTTTACTTATACAATACACATGTGTAAAATGATGTGTAAAGACACCTGTGTAAGGAGGACTTCTAGTGGGGAATGTAAAAGAAATTTCAAAGCGAAAGCTTCTTGGAATAGCAGGGCTTGGCTGGTTATTTGACGCAATGGATGTTGGTATGCTTTCATTTGTCATCGTGGCACTTCAAAAAGAATGGGGATTAAGTAGCCAAGAGATGGGCTGGATAGGCAGCATTAATTCAATCGGCATGGCAGTCGGGGCGCTTGTATTCGGCATACTAGCAGATAAGATGGGAAGAAAATCAGTCTTTATTATAACGCTATTATTATTTTCTATCGGTAGTGGTCTAACAGCTTTATCCACAACACTAACTGTGTTTCTTATTCTGCGCTTTTTAATCGGTATGGGCCTTGGCGGGGAATTACCCGTTGCGTCTACTCTTGTATCTGAAAGTGTTGAGGCACATGAACGCGGAAAAGTTGTTGTATTACTAGAAAGCTTTTGGGCTGGCGGTTGGTTAATTGCAGCACTTATTTCTTATTTTGTAATTCCAAAGTATGGTTGGCAAGTAGCGATGGTGTTAAGTGCGATTCCAGCCTTATATGCCTTATATTTAAGATGGAATTTACCAGATTCACCAAGGTTTGAAAAAGTTGAGAAAAAGCAATCTGTTATTACAAATATAAAGGCAGTTTGGTCTTTAGAATATCGTAAAGCAACAATTATGCTATGGGTTTTATGGTTCTGTGTGGTCTTTTCTTATTATGGTATGTTTCTTTGGTTACCAAGTGTAATGGTATTAAAAGGATTTAGCTTAATAAAGAGTTTTCAGTATGTATTAATTATGACATTGGCACAGCTCCCAGGATATTTTACTGCGGCATGGTTTATTGAACGCCTTGGCCGTAAATTTGTATTAGTTACGTATTTAATAGGTACGGCATGCAGTGCATATGTATTTGGAATAGCAGATTCACTTACGACATTATTGATAGCTGGAATGTTCTTGTCCTTCTTTAACTTAGGGGCATGGGGTGCTTTATATGCATATACACCTGAACAGTATCCAACAGCAATTCGTGGTACAGGAGCGGGGATGGCTGCTGCCTTTGGTCGTATTGGTGGAATCCTTGGTCCACTATTAGTAGGTTATCTCGTTGCTTCGAAAGCACCTCTGTCATTGATTTTTACAATCTTTTGCGGTTCTATTTTGATTGGAGTACTTGCAGTAGTAATGCTTGGTCAGGAAACGAAGCAGCAAGAGTTAGTATAATGAAAAAAGGGAGTCCAGCAGACTTCCTTTTTTGTTATCACGCATTAACGAGCGGTAATACTCTCATCTCGAAGCAAAGGAGTTAGATGGGAGCTAAAAACTACCCGTAAAAGCCTGATTGTTGAGGGCTAATAATCAGTGGAGGATGCAAAAAACACTGATCAAATTTTTACTTTATGCTGTAGTGAAAGAATTAATAGTAAGTAGAAAATCTGGTTAGAAAAAGGGATTATTTCTTACGAAAGCGAATGTATACAACAAGACATATGGACAAAAGAATTAGGTGGTTGGGCAAATGAAAATTTTACTTATCATGGAAGAGACAGAAAATAGAAATCGATTAATTGAGACATTTACGGAAAATATGCGAAATGTAGAGTGCTTTGAAGCAAGAACAGGAATGGGATCTTTACAAGTAGCCAAAAAGTATATTCCTGATTTTGTTTTTTTAGATACAAAATTAAAGGATGGCACAGGGTTTGAATTCTCTAGCTTATTACAACAATTAAGTTGCGATACAAAGTTTATTTTTATCGGTGAGAATATAGAAGAGGCGATAATAGCTTTTCGCTTCCAAGCGTTTTATTATTTACTACGACCTTTTCGTGCAGAAGATTTACAATTTCTTTTGCATAGAATAGAGCAAGAAAAAGGAAAAAATATAAAAAGTCATTTGCGCAAACTTCCGATTGAAAGACATGAAGGGATTACGTATATTTTTCCAGAGGATATTGTATATGTAAGTAAGAATAAGGAGAATAAAACCGTTTCAATTTATACAACAAATAATCAGTATATTTCAACATATACACTTCAAGAATTAGAAAATAAATTAACAGCATATGATTTTTTACGTGTTCATAAAAGTTATTTAATAAATGTCATGTATGTCCAGGAACTAAAGCCTTATTATAATGGAACTTATAATCTTTATTTGGAAAGGTATGATGAGCAGCCGATTCCTGTTAGTCGAAATTATGTAAAACGACTTCGAAATAAAATTGAACTATGACAAGTCGTGGGTGAATTTCAACATGTTAACATAAGAATCCTTCATGATAAGGAGGATTCAACTTAAATATTCAGAAAATTTAGTACAATCTCCACTAAGAAGTAGTATAAGGGGGATTGTATGTGAAGGCATTTAAGTCAATTTTACTTTGGGGTGTAATCGCAGCATTAGGAGCAGTTGGATTTGGTGTAATTGCCTTATCACAAGGTGAAACGATTAATGCTGTATGGCTATTAGTGGCAGCTGTTTCTGTATATGCCGTTGCTTACCGTTTCTATAGTAGATTTATCGCACGAAAAGTATTTGAACTAGATAATAATCGGCAAACACCTGCTGAGACGCTCAATGATGGGAAGGATTATGTTCCCACAAATAAATGGGTATTATTTGGACATCACTTTGCGGCAATTGCTGGAGCGGGCCCACTAGTAGGGCCAATTTTGGCAGCGCAAATGGGATATTTACCAGGAACAATTTGGATTATTGTTGGAGTTGTAATCGCTGGAGCTGTACAAGATTTTGTTATTTTATTTGCTTCAATGAGACGTAATGGAAAATCATTAGGTGAAATGATTAAAGATGAGATTGGTCCTGTAACTGGATTAATTGCGATGATTGGTATTTTAGGCATTATGATTATTTTATTAGCAGTATTAGCTCTAGTGGTTGTGAAAGCGCTTGTTGGTAGCCCTTGGGGAATGTTTACAATCGCAGCGACAATTCCAATTGCTATTTTAATGGGTGTTTATATGCGTTATATTCGTCCGGGACGCGTTGGAGAGGGGTCGGTTATCGGTATTATTTTACTCCTTTTATCTCTTGTGGGAGGACAGTATGTAGCTGAGAATCCTACGCTCGCAAGCATGTTTACTTTTAGTGGTGAAACGATTGCAATTATGCTTATTGTATACGGTTTTATTGCATCTGCATTACCGGTTTGGATGCTCCTTGCTCCGCGTGATTATCTAAGTACATTTTTAAAGGTCGGAACAATTGTTGGGCTAGCAATTGGGATTTTAATTGTAGCACCAAACTTACAAATGCCGGCTGTGTCCAAGTTTATTGATGGAACAGGCCCGGTATTTTCTGGAAATCTATTTCCGTTTTTATTTATTACAATCGCGTGTGGGGCTGTTTCAGGATTCCATGCTTTAGTTTCCTCTGGTACTACGCCGAAGATGATTGAAAGAGAAGGTCATGCCCAGCCAATTGGTTACGGGGCCATGTTAATGGAATCGTTCGTCGCGGCGATGGCAATGATTGCGGCTTGTGTATTAACACCAGGGACATACTTTGCAATTAACAGTCCAGCAGCTCTTATTGGTACCGATGTATCACAAGCTGCTCAAGTTATTTCTTCTTGGGGATTTGCAATTACACCAAATGAATTAAAAGATCTTGCTGTAAATGTTGGTGAACAAACCATTTTATCTCGTACAGGAGGAGCACCAACATTAGCAATTGGGATGGCCTACATCTTCTCACAAGTAATTGGGGGAACCGCGATGATGGCATTTTGGTATCATTTTGCTATTTTATTTGAAGCACTATTTATTTTAACTACAATTGATGCTGGTACACGTGTAGGACGATTTATGATTCAAGATATTTTAGGGCACGTATATAAACCATTTGCGAAGACAGATTCTACACTGGCTAATGTTATTGCAACAACCTTATGTGTGTTAGGATGGGGATATTTCTTATACCAAGGTGTAGTTGATCCGCTCGGTGGGATTAATACGTTATGGCCACTCTTTGGAATTGCTAACCAAATGTTAGCTGGAATCGCTTTATTACTTGGAACAACGATATTGTTCAAAATGGGGAAAAAGGCGTACGTTTGGGTCACGCTTATCCCAACGGTAGGATTGCTCATTGTAACGATGACAGCTGGCTATCAAAAATTATTTCATGAGAATCCGAAAATTGGATTTTTATCGCATGCAAAAGTATTTCAAAACGCTTTAGATGAAGGAAAAATACTAGCACCAGCTAAAAATGTGGCACAAATGAAGCAAATTATTTTCAATGATTATATTGATGCAGCACTATGTGGTATTTTCATGGTAGTTGTTATCGCAGTTCTTGTTTCGGCTATTCGTATATGGATTAAAGTGTTGCAAAATAAAGCAACACCATTAAAAGAAGCACCATATATTCCAAGAGATGAAAGTGAGTCGAGAAATTATGCTTAAAAAATTGGGAAAGGTGTGGAGAACACGTAAGCAATTTATTAGTTTGCTTGTTGGAGTACCAAGTTATGAAACGTACGTTACTCATATGAAACAGCACCACCCAGAAGAACCGATTCTATGTCGAAAACAGTTTTTTGCAGAAGCACAAGAAGCTAGGTTCAATGCGAAAGGTGGAAAAATATCAAGGTGTTGCTGAAGAGAAAGAGCGATTCGTCGCTCTTTTTTTACTTTTTTGTTGTTTCACGTGGAACAACAAAAATGGTTTTGAGTGTATAGTTTTTTGAATAGAGTTTGAAAAGAAATGGTAGAAATAAGATTTAGCATCATAAAAAAACAAGCTATCCATAGATAGCCTGTTTTTTTATTTCTTATACAAGCTCTTTTCCAGCAGCAAATTTACGATATGCACCGTGATGTGTTGGTCCGATGTATTCGTTTAATTTGAAAGAGTAACGAATCGCAGCTGTGATGAAGTCTTTTGCGATTGCTACAGCTTCTTTTACAGATTTACCTTTTGCAAGTTCTGCCGTAATTGCTGCAGAGTATGTGCAACCTGCGCCGTGTGTATTTGTTGTATCAATTTTCTCTGATTCTAAGAAGTCGAATGTTTCTCCATCGTACAATACATCGATTGCAGTTTCTGTACCTAGTTTGCTACCGCCTTTAATTAGTACATATTTTGCACCTAAAGTATGGATTTTTTTAGCAGCTTCTTTCATGTCTTCAAGGGAATTAATTTTCACACCGCTTAATTGGTATGCTTCAAATAAGTTTGGTGTTACAACTAATGCTTTTGGAACAAGTACATCACGTAAGCAGTCATTTGTTTCAGGATGCAATGCTTCATCTGCCCCTTTACAAACCATAACTGGGTCTACTACTACATTTTGTAGATTATGCTTTTCAATTGTTTCAGCAACCATTTCAATGATTTCAACAGATCCAAGCATACCTGTTTTTAAAGCATCAACACCAACACCTTCAATTGTTGTTTCTAATTGTGGCTTGAGTGTAGAAGCAGGAATAGGGAATACGTTATGTGCCCAGCCGTTATGTGGATCCATCGTTACGATTGTTGTAAGAGACGTCATTCCGTATACACCAAGTTCTTGGAACGTTTTTAAATCCGCTTGTATACCAGCGCCACCGCTTGTGTCAGAACCAGCGATTGTAAGTGCTTTGTTTAATGTCATTGTGAAAGCCCCCTCAGGTGATATAATGAAAACTACATTTTTAACCATTATATCAATCTTATGAATAAGTACAAAGTGAAAAAGTTACTTGTTTGTTTGAGAATACATTAAATTTGGTACAATGAGAAAAGAAAATATTGTATGTAGGAGACAATTTATGTTTCAAGAGAACCGTATAAGCGAATTAGCTATATTAAAAGAGATTGCAGAAACATTAAATACATCAAATGATACATATCATGTGCTACAAGCGGTATTAGAAAAATTGCTGCATGTAACAGGATTAACAACAGGATGGATTTTTCTTGCTGATGAAAATGGCAGATATACAAAATTAATTGATTATCATTTACCAGCAGCTCTTTCCTTTCAAAATAAAAGGCCAATGTGTGAAGGAGAATGCTGGTGTTTGCGCCGTTTTGTAGAAGGGAAATTAGAGCGAGCGGTTAATATTATTGAATGTAAAAGAATCAACAACGCGGTTGAAAATAATTGGGGTGACACAGAAGGAATTCTTCATCATGCTACGGTTCCATTAAAAGCTGGTGGAGAAGAATTTGGCGTACTAAATGTAGCGAGTCCAGGAAAAACACATTTTTCTGAAGAAGAACTGATGCTATTACAATCGGTTGCCCTGCAAATTGGAACAGCTTTAAAACGAACGAAGCTATATGAAAATGAAAAGAAACGGGCTCATTATTATGTGAAACTAGAGCGTTTTATTCAAGAACTAAGAAAGATTCATAAGTTAAATACATTGCCAGAAGAAGTTGTAAAACAAGTGGGAAATGTATTTCTATGGGAGCAAGTCGCATTTTTTATACAAGAAGAAAAGAAGTTATCCATGCGAGCTTTCTATAAGAAGCATACATTGCAAGAGGATTCGGGTTTAGAGAGGGCGGCAAAGGAAGCGATAGAAAAGAACCGACCTGTTTTAATGAAAAGACAAGTTGGAAATGGCGTTCATCCTAACGGTTCTATTGTTGCAGCTCCAATACATATTCGAAATCACGTCTTTGGTGTTTTATGTGTGAATTCAAACCAGGTTGAGTTTGATACAAATGCCGTAGATGTTCTTCAAGCGTTAACGAATCATATTTCATTAATGATTGAGAATTTACGATTAAATGAACAGCGCCGCGAGCTTGTTAGAATGGAAGAACGTAACCGTTTGGCAAGGGATCTGCACGATTCAGTTTCACAAAAATTATTTTCATTAACCTTCATGACGAAGGGAGCAGAGGCTGTTTTGAAGGGACAAAATGAAAGGGTAGATCAATCTCTTCATGAGATGAGGGAGTTAGCGCAAGGTGCTTTAAAAGAAATGCGGACACTTATTTGGCAGCTTCGTCCAGCGGGACTAGAAAAAGGATTACTGCCAGCTTTAAAGCAATATGGTGAAAACTTAGGTTTAAAAATTCGTGAGCAGGTTACAGGTGTACGTGATTTACCGCGTGTAGTAGAAGAAACATTATGGCGTATTGGACAAGAGGCATTAAATAATGTAAGTAAGCATGCAGGTGTAAGAGAAGCAACGATTTATTTCAAAGTGACAGAGAACAATGTATCCTTAGAAGTAGTTGATCACGGCGTTGGTTTTATAGAGAAGAATGTAAAAGAGAAGAAATCGCTCGGTATGACAACGATGCGTGAACGAGCGGAGTTAATTGGTGGATATATTACGATTGTAAGTGAAGAAAAGAGAACAAGTATAAAAGTTATCATACCATTATAATGTCATGTGAAGATGAGGGAAATTCGTGAAGATAAAAGTATTATTAGTTGATGATCATACAGTTGTTTTAAAAGGATTAGCATTTTTTTTAAGTACGCAAGAAGATTTGGAGCTAGTTGGAGAAGCAAATAACGGGAAAGAAGCGTTAACGAAAGTAGGAGAGGTGCAGCCGGATGTTGTACTAATGGATTTATATATGCCAGAGATGGATGGTATTGAAGCAACTGCGTGCATAAAAAAAGAATATCCAAATGTGAAAGTACTCGTATTAACTAGTTTTTCGGATCAAGCGCATGTTTTACCAGCTTTAAAGGCTGGGGCAAGCGGATATATTCTTAAAGATGTTGAACCAGATCAACTTGTGGAAGCGATTCGTAGTGCATACAAAGGAAATATTCAGCTTCATCCTGATATAGCAAGTGCACTTCTTTCTCAAACATTGCCGCAAGAAGAGCAACAGGAGTCATCAAATATTCATGTAGATGTACTAACGGCAAGGGAGAATGAAGTGTTGCAGCTCTTGGCAAAAGGGATGAGCAATAAGGGAATCGCATCTGTTTTAGTCATTACGGAAAAAACAGTAAAGGCTCATGTAAGTAGCATTTTAAGTAAATTAAATCTATCGGATCGTACGCAAGCAGCTTTATATGCAGTGAAAAATGGAATTGTATAAGACAAAAGTCGTAGGACCTAGTTCGCCTTTAGAAGGTGGACTTTTTTTATGAAAAGATACGTCTATATGTGGAAGAAATTGTTGGAATGAGAGGATAAAATATATTTGTAAGCAACAACAATTACAAGGGATTCTCCCTTTTTAGCGAGTAAATAATAAACAACGTAAGAGTGAGTAGTAGGAGGAAAAAACATGACAACAGTGTTATTTGTAAAAGCTAACAACCGTCCAGCGGACCAAGCAGTTAGCGTGAAATTATATGAAGCATTTTTAGCAAGCTATAAAGAATCACATCCAAATGATACAGTGGTAGAACTTGATCTATACAATGAAGAATTACCATATGTAGGAGTAGATATGATTAACGGTACATTTAAGGCGGGAAAAGGGTTTGACTTAACAGCAGAAGAAGCAAAGGCAGTAGCTGTTGCTGATAAATATTTAGATCAATTCCTTGCAGCTGATAAAGTAGTATTTGGTTTCCCATTATGGAACTTAACAATTCCAGCAGTACTTCACACATATATCGATTACTTAAACCGTGCTGGTAAAACATTCAAATATACGCCAGAAGGTCCAGTAGGTCTTATTGGAGATAAGAAAATCGCATTGTTAAACGCACGTGGTGGTGTATATTCTGAAGGTCCAGCAGCTGAAGTAGAAATGGCTGTTAAATATGTAGCAAGCATGATGGGCTTCTTCGGTGTAACAAATATGGAAACAGTTATTATTGAAGGACATAACCAATCCCCAGATAAAGCGGAAGAGATTATCGCAGAAGGGCTTGAAAAAGCTGTTAAAGTAGCAAGCACATTCTAATTAATAAAATAATCGTCATTGAATAAGCAGTATCAACGTTTTTAAGATGTTGGTACTGCTTTTTTATTGTCGATCGAGCTCTTTTGCTAATTTTTGTAATTTCTTTTTGTCCTGTATCAGATATATTCTGCCTTCTTTTTTTAACAAATTTTGATGACAAAACTGCTTTAATACATACAAGAGATGACGATAACTAATATTTAAGTATTCAGAGGCTTCCGTGTGCTTTTCAAGATAACGATTGTTTTGCTCAGTTAACAGAATAAAAGCTGCTAAGCGATTTTCTAAAGGATAGTTATAACTTTTCGCATATTGTTCAGTTCGAGTGATTGTTTTTTCGCCAATAAATTTGCATAGCTGTTGTAAGAAATGAGCGTCCTGCAACAAGAGATGATGACAATCTTTCAGGGGAAGAGCTAAACAAACACATGGTTCCATGGCTTCGATTCCTTTTGTCACAGATTCGACTCCAATTAATCCTAATTCTCCAATAATCGATGGGGCTTTTACAAAGTTAATTAAGGAAACCTTCCCATTTTGATGGCTCATATATATTTTTGCTTTTCCAGAAATTAAGTAATAGAGATAGGGAAATTCCTCTCCTTCGTTACAAATGGTTTCTTTCTTGTGAAACGAGTGAACTTCTATATATGGAAAAATATTAAACGAAAAGAACGTTTGAAAGTTGAATCGTTGTACATAACTATAAATTTTATCTGGATTTTTTTCGATTTTCATTTTTTCACCTCTCATTTAGTATGAGATATCTCCTATTCTTTTTACAAGTGGTAGTGATACCATTTATTTAAGAACAAAAGAAAAAGCGTGTTTTTATAGAAGAAAGGAAGAGAATCAACATGAAGGGGACGACAATACCATCATTGAAGAAATATCAAACATTACTATTTGATGTGGACGATACATTATTAGATTTTAAAGCAGCTGAAAGAACAGCATTACATTTACTTTTTGAGGAACAAAAAATCTCTTTAACTGATGAAATTGCAGCACATTACAAAAAAATAAACCAAGGTCTGTGGAAATCTTTTGAAGAAGGAAAAATAGGCCGTGATGAAGTTGTGAATACTCGATTTTCAATTTTATTTAAGGAGTATGGTCAAGAAGTTGATGGAACCTTGTTTGAAAAGAATTATCGTAGTTTTTTAGAAGAAGGGAATCAGCTCATTCACGGGGCTTTTGAATTAATACAAGATCTCCAAAGCCGATATGACTTATATATTGTTACAAATGGTGTTTCCAAGACGCAAGATAAACGTCTACGCAATTCAGGATTACATCCGCTCTTTAGAGATATTTTTGTTTCGGAAGACACTGGCTATCAAAAGCCAATGAAGGAATACTTTGATTATGTTTTTGCACGAATTTCTAATTTCTCTGTGGAGGAAGGATTAATTATCGGTGATTCCTTAAGTGCAGATATTAAAGGTGGACAACTAGCCGGATTAGACACATGTTGGTTTAATCCTGAAGGGAAGCCGAATCAAACGGGGATTGTGCCAACTTATGAAATACAAAATCTTAATGAGCTGTATCAAATTTTACGCTAATTACTATCTTCTTAGATTAAAACATGGTGCCAGCCCTTTAAAGATTCTAAAGAAATTGGGAGAGCGTCTTGTGCAATAAGCCAAAGAAATAGAGGAAAATGAATTGGTTAAGGTACAGCTGTTATTGTAGAATAATGAAAACTTGCGTTATTTGCGCAAGTTTTTTTCATATGAATAAATATATGACTTAGTTTAATGTTATAGTAAAATTTTCCATATAGGAGGGAGAGGTTTGAGCGTTTTTATTTATACTGTTTTAGCAGCATTTGCTTGTATATTAATAAGTTCGTTGATTTTACAAAAGAGATTTCCATATAAAAAATATGATGTTTTTTTGTCTATTATCGTGATTGCATCGGGTATTGCTCTTATGTTCTATGGTGCTTATGGTGTGGATGTTTCTGTCGGGAGAAACCTATGGTACATTGGAGTATTTATAGTGATTGGAGCTGTAACGGGTACCTTGATAAGTATAGCTGTAAGATTTGGAAAGAGACGCGATAGATATAAAATACATGTTTTTGGTCATATATTAGGATTTTTAGGCTGTACCATACAAATCATCACTTACTTTTATCAGGAATATCAGTGGACTTTCTTTGATGTAGAAAAGTTTTTTATTTTTATTATGCTTATAGTATCTATACTATTTGTTTGTATTGCAGTGTTTTTTCATCGAATTTTTTTCATGTGTGTCGCAATTTTTCCAAGTGTATATGCGATGACGTACCTATCTATCCCTTGGATGATAATAAATAATACCCTAATTATAATGGGGGCATTGCTTATGACAATGGAGTATAAAAAGAAGAGACGTGTAAGTAAACGTGTAGAATATTTTAGGGGGAAAGGTTATTTATAATGATATACTAATATAGTTTAAATTTTAAGAATAAACGATTAAATTGTTAATAAAATCTTTTGTAAAGATTCAGAAAAATAATTGACATTAGGAAATTATTGCTATAAAATCAACGGTAATTGCATAGTCTTATCAAGAAAAGGTGGAGGGACAGGCCCTATGAAACCTTGGCAACAGCCGAATAACGGAATTGTGCCAAATCCTGCAGGTAATAAATCCTGAGAGATAAGAAAGAAACTCTAGAGCGTGTTTTCAAACTGCTTCTTTCTTGTTAGGGAAAGAAGCAGTTTTTTTTATTTTCTATAAAAGAAAGGAGAATAAGAAATGGGAGAATCATGGGGAAAGGGAACTATTTGTGTGCAAGGTGGTTATACGCCGAAGAATGGAGAACCACGTGTTTTGCCACTTTATCAAAGTACAACGTATAAATACGATACGTCCGATGATTTAGCAGCACTCTTTAATTTAGAGGCAGAAGGCTATATTTATACACGTATTGGAAACCCGACACTAGCAGCATTTGAACAAAAGTTATCAGAGCTAGAAGGTGGTGTTGGAGCGGTTGCGACAGCTTCTGGTCAAGCGGCCATTATGCTAGCTGTTTTAAATATTTGTAGTAGTGGTGATCATTTACTTTGTTCTTCAACTGTTTATGGTGGGACATTTAACTTATTTGGGGTAAGTCTACGTAAATTGGGGATTGATGTTACATTCTTTAATCCGAACTTAGCTGCTGATGAAATTGTGGCACTTGCCAATGATAAAACAAAGCTTATTTATGCAGAATCACTTGGGAATCCAGCGATGAATGTTTTGAATTTTAAAGAGTTTTCAAACGCGGCAAAAGAGTTAGAAGTACCTTTTATTGTTGATAACACGTTAGCGACACCATATTTATGCCAAGCGTTTGAACATGGGGCAAATATTGTTGTTCATTCTACAACGAAATATATTGATGGACATGCAAGTTCATTAGGCGGGATTGTCATTGATGGCGGGAATTTTGATTGGACAAATGGAAAATATCCCGAGCTTGTCGAACCAGATCCAAGTTATCACGGTGTAAGTTACGTGCAGAACTTTGGGCAGGCGGCATATATTGTGAAAGCTCGTGTTCAATTATTAAGAGACTATGGAAACTGTATGAGCCCATTCAATGCGTATATTAGCAACATCGGTTTAGAAACATTGCATTTACGAATGGAGCGTCATAGTGAAAATGCCCTTGCAGTTGCGAAGTGGCTCGCTAACCATGATCGTATTGAATGGGTAAATTATCCGGGATTAGAAAGTAATGAAAATTATTCGCTAGCGCAAAAGTACTTAGCAAAAGGTGCAAGTGGCGTTTTAACATTCGGCATTAAAGGGGGATTAGAATCTGCGAAAGAATTTATTGCAAATGTGAAGCTAGCGACGCTTGTGACGCATGTAGCAGATGCGAGAACATGTGTGATCCATCCTGCTAGTACAACGCATAGACAGTTAAATGAAGAAGAGCAGCGTTTAGCGGGTGTTACATCTGATTTAATTCGCTTATCGGTCGGCATAGAAGATGTTTCTGATATTATTGCGGATCTAGAGGAAGCGTTAGTTGGAGGCAAAGCACATGCCGATCATTGTTGATAAGGATTTACCAGCTCGTAAAGTATTGCAAAAAGAAAATATTTTTGTGATGACAAAAGAGCGAGCTGAAACACAAGATATACGTGCTTTGAAAATTGCCATTTTGAACTTAATGCCAACAAAACAAGAAACAGAAGCGCAATTGCTCAGGTTACTTGGTAATACACCACTTCAATTAGATGTGCATTTGCTCCATATGGAGTCCCATTTATCTCGTAATGTGGCACAGGATCACTTAACAAGTTTTTATAGGACATTTCGTGATATTGAGGAAGAAAAATTTGATGGGCTTATTATTACAGGAGCTCCGATTGAAACACTTCCTTTTGAAGAGGTAGACTATTGGGAAGAACTTGGGCGTATAATGGAATACTCAAAAACGAATGTAACATCTACACTGCATATTTGTTGGGGAGCACAAGCTGGTTTGTATTATCACTATGGAATTCCGAAATACCCTTTGGAAGAAAAGATGTTTGGTGTATTCGAGCATGAGGTGCATGAGCAGCATGTGAAGTTGTTACAAGGGTTTGATGAACTCTTCTTTGCACCTCATTCTCGCCATACAGAAGTGCGTAGAGCTGACATTGAAAAGGTGCCAGAACTGACGTTACTAGCAACATCAGAAGAAGCAGGTGTCCACCTTGTTATGGGGCAAGAAGGAAAGCATATTTTTGTTCTTGGTCATAGTGAATATAGCTGTGATACGTTAAAAGAGGAATATGAACGCGATAAACAAAGAGGGATAGACATTGCGATTCCAAAAAACTATTTTAAACATAATAATCCAGCTGAAAAACCACTTATAAGATGGCGGAGTCATGGAAACTTATTATTTTCAAATTGGTTAAATTATTATGTGTATCAAGAAACCCCTTATATTTTGTAAGATGGTCATTATATAACACGTGGCAACGTTTTCTTTGTAAGGATCATCCTATATTTTTCTAAATGTTCAAAATATATTGTTTTTCAGAATTTTACCTTATATAATGGCATCTAAATACAATTCTTTAGAGGGGTGGACAGTATCATGAATGAAATTCAAGTGGGCTTATTAGGCCTTGGAACAGTTGGCAGCGGTGTGGTTCGTATTATTACGGATCATCAAGATCGTCTTATGCATCAAGTCGGTTGCCCAGTGAAAATAGCGAAAGTATTAGTTCAAAATATTGAAAAAGAGCGAGAGGTCCAAGTACCCTCTACTTTATTAACGAAAAATGTGAATGAAATTATAGATAATCCTGAAATTGATGTTGTCATTGAAGTAATGGGCGGCATCGAAGAAGCGAAAGCATACATTTTACAAGCTTTGAAAAATGGTAAACACGTTGTTACTGCTAATAAAGACTTAATGGCATTGCACGGAGCAGAATTGCTGACCGTGGCAAAGGAAAACCAAGCTGATTTATTTTACGAGGCGAGTGTAGCCGGAGGGATTCCGATTTTGCGCAGCATTGTAGAAGGGCTTTCTTCAGACCTTATTACGAAAGTGATGGGAATCGTGAACGGAACAACAAACTTTATTCTGACAAAAATGTCTGACGAAGGGAGAGCATACGACGACGTGTTAAAAGAAGCGCAGCAGCTTGGATTTGCGGAAGCAGATCCAACATCAGATGTTGAAGGTTTAGATGCAGCAAGAAAAATGACGATTTTAGCTACTCTAGGTTTTTCTACAAATGTAGAGCTTGGAGATGTGAAGGTGAAAGGGATTACTTCCATTACAGAGGAAGACATTGCATATAGTAAAAGCTTAGGATACACAATTAAATTAATTGGGCTTGCGAAGCGTGATGGTGAAAAATTAGAAGTAACAGTCGAGCCAACATTACTTCCGAATACACACCCGCTTGCAGCTGTTCAAAATGAATATAACGCCGTATATGTATATGGTGAAGCGGTAGGGGAAACGATGTTTTATGGACCTGGTGCAGGAAGTTTACCAACAGCGACAGCAGTTGTTTCTGACTTAGTTGCGGTAATGCAAAATGTGCGCCTTGGTGTAACTGGGAATAGCGCAGTTTCTCCGCAGTATGAGAAGGTATTAAAAGAGCCGGATGAAATTTTCGTGAAAAAGTTTTTACGTTTGCATGTAAAAGACGAAATTGGTGTGTTTGCAAAAATTACATCTCTATTCTCTGAACGCGGTGTTAGCTTTGAAAAGATTATTCAAATGCCACTTGGGGAGAAAGGGAAGGCCGAGATTGTTATCGTAACGCATCGTGCATCACTTGCAGACTATGAATATATTTTACATACACTCGGGGCATACGAAGAAGTAGGTTGTGTGAAAGCAAACTATCGAATCGAAGGAGATGCTAGGTAATGTGGAAAGGTTTGCTTGCTGAGTATAAGGAGTTTTTACCTATTACGGAAAAAACACCGTCCTTAACATTGCATGAAGGTAATACACCACTTGTTTTACTAGAAAATCTTTCAAAGCGGTGGGGCGTAACAATTTACGGGAAAATAGAAGGAGCAAATCCGAGCGGGTCTTTTAAAGATCGCGGTATGGTAATGGCGGTAGCAAAAGCAAAAGAGGCGGGAAGCGAAGCGATAATTTGTGCATCTACAGGTAATACATCTGCATCTGCAGCAGCTTATGCGGCTAGGGCGGGACTGTCATGTATTGTTATCATTCCAAATGGTAAGATTGCATACGGAAAGTTAGCGCAAGCTGTCATGTACGGAGCAGAAATTGTAAGCATTGATGGAAATTTCGATCATGCTTTACAAATTGTACGTAAGCTTAGTAGTTCATCGCCAATTACACTTGTGAATTCTGTTAATCCATACCGTATTGAAGGGCAAAAAACAGCTGCGTTTGAGATTTGTGATGCGCTTGGAAAAGCACCGGATATTCTAGCAATTCCAGTTGGTAATGCGGGCAATATTACAGCGTATTGGAAAGGTTTCAAAGAGTATCATGAAAGACTTGGTACGGGTTTACCAGAGATGCGCGGCTTTGAGGCGGAAGGAGCAGCGGCGATTGTGCGTGGACATAAGATTGAAGAGCCAGAAACAATCGCAACAGCGATTCGAATTGGGAATCCAGCAAGTTGGGAGCAAGCCGCCCTAGCTGCAGAGCACTCTCAAGGTAAAATTGACGAAGTAACAGATCGTGAAATTCTTGAGGCATATGAATGGCTAGCCAAGTACGAAGGAATCTTTGCAGAACCGGCTTCATGCGCTTCTCTTGCTGGTGTGTATAAACAGCTGATACGCGGAGAAATTGCAAAAGGAAGCCAAATTGTAGCGGTATTAACAGGTAACGGTTTGAAAGATCCAAATATCGCCATTGATACGAAGAGAATTCAGCCGGTTGTCTTACCAAATGATGAGAAGGTTGTCTTTGATTATATTCAGGGAGCTGTCTTTCAGTAAAATAGATGAGGCCTATTGAGCATCGTGCTCAATAGGCTTTTTTATGCTAAGGACCTTTGTGCCAATCTGGATAAATGCTTGAATAATCCATCCTGTTGTAAATGAAAGGATAATTGTACCAAAATAAATAGGGCCGTCTAATAAAAAGCTACATGTTAAAAATAGAAAAGCTAATGAAATTTCTGTCTTGCGAAATGTCCACTTTTTCTTTTCAGCCATGGTTAAGACGAAAGCTTCTTGTGGTGCAGCACAAAGCTGTGTTGATACATAAATGCCAATTCCAGCGCCAACAAATAGATTTCCGCAAATAAGTGTTATATATTTTGGAAGAGAGCGGATAGAATTCATAATGGCATCGATAGAACCGATCCAATCAACAAAAACAGAAATAAGAACCATAGTAACAATTGTTCCGATTGTAATATGCTTTTTATTCAAAAACAGCACAATAAGTGTAAAAGCAAAGTTAATCATAAAAATCCAAAAGCCAATACTTATTCCAAAGTTTTGATATAGGGCAATAAAAAATGAATCATAAGGGCTAAGACCGAATGAAGTAATAGTTGTCATCATGTTAATTCCAAGAGATAGAATGAGTAGTCCGCTAATAAAAAATATATAGTCTAGTTTTAGACGTATCATATGTTTCAAATCCTTTCCAAATGTATTTGCTAGGAAAGGATATATTGTGGAAAGCTTACTAGGTCAAGAGAGAATTTTTCGATGAGGCTTATTTAAATGAAGGGAAGGAGAAGAAATAAGATGACAAATATAAAAAAGATTGCTGAAATTGCTGGCGTATCAATTTCAACGGTTTCACGCGTGTTAAATAATCATCCGTATGTAAGTGATAAAAAGAGACAGGAAATTTTAGCAATCATTGAAGAGCTAAATTACACTCAAAATGTGAATGCAATTCATTTAGTAAGAGGAAAGACAAATGTGATAGGTGTTCTGTTGCCACATGTAAATGATCAATATTACAGTGCAATCATTGAGGGGATTTCTAAAGAAACGGCCCCAAAAAATTATAATATGATGCTTTGCCAAACGAACTATAGTGCCGAAAAAGAACTTGAAGTTTTACATATGTTAAAAATGAAAAAACTTGATGGTGTAATTATATGCTCAAGAATGAATGACTGCGAAACAATAGAAGAATATACAAAGTTTGGACCAATTGTAACGTGTGAAGAGATAGAATCACAGTCTATTTCTAGTGTACATATTGATCACTATAAAGTATTTTTACAAGGGATGAAATATGTAATAGAAAACGGACACACTCACATTGGATATTGTATTGGCAGAAGCCATAGCGTAAATAGTCAAAAGCGAAAACAGGCTTATGAATGAAGCATTGCAAGAAATATCCATGAAGCCACGAGATGAATGGAAGTTTATAGAGCGTTTTACAGTAGAGGATGGTCGTGAAGTGATAAGAGAGTGGATTAACATGTCTGTGAAACCAACGGCATTTCTTGTTTCTTGTAATCCAATCGCAGCAGGGATGGTAACGGAAGCAAAGAAACATGGGATTCGTATCCCAGAAGACCTTACGATTATTGGATGTGATGATCAAGAGGTGGCTGATGTATTAGGAATTACAACAATTGCTCATTCAAGTAAGGCGGTTGGTACAAAAGCATTTGAAATGTTATATGAAAAGATTACGGATGAAAAAATAGATGTGAAGAATATTGAACTTTTGCCGCAATTAACTGTTCGTGAAACTACATAATATATAAAGTATGAAAATCGCTTTCCAAAAGGGCATTTGGTATAATTAGGGACAATCTATGAGGACTAAAAGGGGTTTTGATATGAGATCAAAATTAGTAAAAGGAATTTTACTCATTACAATTGCATCTTTTTGTTTATTTGCATATGGCTTTATTTCGGGTATTAATGATGTATTAAATCCGAAAGCTTCAAATTTAACTACGAAGACAGAACAAAAACAAGTACAAGGGAAACAAAACCCGGGAACATTACAAGTTGTCAGCTTAGGTGATTCTTTAACACGCGGCGTTGGCGATAAAGAAGGAATTGGCTATGTGGGACGAGTGAAAGAAAGCCTACAAAAGGATTATAAACAAAAGGTTGCGTTAACGAATTTAGCTGTCAGTGGTGCGAAGATGCCAGATTTGTTGAAGCAAATAGAGAGCAGTGGTGCTCAGTATTCCATTAAGCAAGCAGAGCTCATTGTTTTAACAATTGGAGGAAATGACTTATTTCCGGGCTGGGAATCACTTGGAAATATAGATTTAGAAGCATATCGTCCTGATGTAGAAACATTTCAAAATCAGGCGAAGCAAATTGTAACCGAAATTCGAAAGTTAAATCCAGATAGTCCGATTTTTTGGCTCGGTTTGTATAATCCATTTGAGGACGTAGAGGATTTAAAAGGTTCTTCATCTATTGTTGTAGATTGGAACGCATCTTTAGAGAAATTAGCAATAGATAATAAAAATGTATATATTACGCCAACGTTCGATCTGTTTCAAAATCGCGGAAAAGAATTGTTGTACTCAGATCATTTCCATCCGAATGAAACAGGCTACTCATATATGGCGGATCGCTTATTACAAAACGTTGTAAGTAAGCTGAAGCTAGATGAAGGAGGAGCGAAATGACGACGATACTATCAGTACGGAATGTAAAAAAGGTCATTGGGAAAAAGACACTTGTCGAAAACATTTCATTTGATGTGAAACAAGGGGAAGTGTTTGGCTTTTTAGGCCCAAATGGGGCTGGAAAAACGACGACAATTCGGATGCTAGTAGGGCTTATTAAAGCAACCGAAGGCGAGATTACGATCGGTGGCTATAATATTAAAGAGAACTTTCGGGAAGCAATGCGGCAAATTGGTAGTATCGTGGAAAATCCAGAACTTTATACATATTTAACAGGCTGGGAAAACTTAAAGCAATTTGCACGGATGCTTGGCGGTATATCAGATGAGCGTATTTTAGAAATTGCGAAAATGGTTCATTTGGATGAACGTATCCACGATAAAGTGAAAACGTATTCTCTTGGTATGAAGCAGCGTCTTGGCATTGCTCAGGCCCTTCTTGGGAATCCGAAGCTTCTTATACTAGATGAACCGACAAATGGTTTAGACCCTGCTGGTATAAGAGAATTAAGAGAATTTATACATAAGCTTGTAAAAGAAGAAAATATGAGCGTCTTTATTTCAAGTCACTTGTTAAGTGAAGTACAAATGATATGTGACCGCGTTGCTATTATTCATAAAGGGAAAATGATTACAGTTGCGCCTATTGAAGAGTTAATAAAAACCGCAAGTGACCGTGTCGAGTGGATTGTTACACCGATTGCAAAGGCGCAGGATATGTTAGAAGCAGCGGAAGAAGTAAGAGAAATTAGCCTAGACAATGAACGTTTACTGTGCCGGATGGATATTTCATCAATCAGTACTTGGAATAGGCGCTTTGTAGAAAATGAGGTAGAGGTACATAGCGTGAAGGAACTTGTGTTTACGCTAGAAGATCTATTTATTGAACTCACAAGGAGTGAGCAGCATGCGTGAATTTGCAAATCTTGTTTTAAATGAATCGGAGAAAATTTATCGGAAGAAACGTATTTTTGTCGTCATGCTTATATTAGCAATCTTGATTCCTTTATTTGTTTATGCACAGTATCGTGAAGTGCAAACAACGCAAAAGCGCCTTGGTACAAATGACTGGAAAGTAGCACTTCAGCAGCAAATTGTGGATTCGCAAAATCGTTTAAACAACTCTAGGTTGCCAGAAGAATGGCGGGATTGGTTGAAAGTACGAGTGGAGCAACAACAATATTATTTAGACCATGATATTAATCCAACTGCACCGGGGGCACCGACATTTGTACGAGCATTCATTGAACAAGGAATTACATTGTTTATTCCGCTTCTTGTAATGATTGTTGCGATTGATATTGTATCAGGAGAACGAAGTGATGGAACGATGAAAATGCTTCTAACGCGGCCGATTCGGCGTTGGAAAATCCTTCTCAGTAAATATGTGACGATGTTGTTATTTATCTCACTTATATTGCTCTTGGTAGGAATTTTTTCCTATGCATTATCAGGCATTGTTTTTGGTTATGCAGGGTGGAGTTTACCAGTATTAACAGGGTTTGGGATTGATAAAGAAACGTTAAATACAAACTTTGTTCATCTTATTCCACAGTGGCAATATATTTTAATGGCTTATGGACTAGCGTGGTTTGTTGCGATTGTTGTGGGAACAATATCTTTTATGGTTTCTATATTGATTCGTAATACACCAGCTGGTATGGGAGTCATGTTGGCAGCGTTAATTGCAGGTGGTATCTTAGGTTCCTTTGCAACATCTTGGGAAGGAGCAAAATACATTTTTAGCGTGAATTTATCACTGACAGATTACTTATCAGGGAAGTTACCGGCATTGCAAGGTCTATCGATGAGTTTTTCATTAATGAATTTAACAGTTTGGGCCGTAGCTTCTCTAATCATTTCGTTTGTAGTATTTACGAAGCAAGACATGGTCAATTAAGTGAAGAGGAAGTGAAGAAATGGAACATATTTTAAAAAATGACTGGGAGCCGTTACTGGCATCAGAATTTGAGAAGCCGTATTATCAAAAACTAAGAAAATTTTTAAAAGAAGAATATAGTGATCATGTAATATATCCGAATGCCAATGATATTTTTAATGCATTGCATTATACAAGCTATGAGAATACAAAGGTTGTCATTTTAGGACAAGATCCATATCACGGGCCAGATCAGGCGCATGGTTTAAGCTTTTCTGTACAGCCTGGTGTAAGAACGCCACCATCCTTGCAAAATATGTATAAAGAACTGCAGTCTGATGTTGGGTGTGACATTCCCAATAACGGTTATTTAGTGAAATGGGCGGAGCAAGGTGTGCTGTTACTTAATGCAGTATTAACCGTACGCCAAGGTGAAGCAAATTCTCATAAAGGAAAAGGGTGGGAGCATTTCACTGATCGCGTAATTGGACTTTTAAATGAACGAGATAAACCAGTGATTTTTATACTGTGGGGGCGTCATGCACAAGCGAAGAAAAAACTGATTACAAACTCAAATCATCATATTATTGAATCTGTACATCCAAGTCCATTATCAGCAAGACGCGGTTTCTTTGGAAGTAAACCGTTCTCAAAAGTAAATGACTTTTTATCCAGTATGGGTGAGAAGGAGATTGACTGGCAAATTCCAAATCTGTAAAAAGAAAAGTAGCTAACAGAATAATTGTTAGCTACTTTTTTACTTATTATTGTTCATTTTTTAATTTTGCATCTAGTACAAACGTACCAAATGGGATAACTGATGCAATAAATGCACCAAGAGCCCATAAAATAGACTTACGATGTACAATTGTGACTTGAATTACTGCAAATATGAATAGTACGAATAGTACGCCGTGAGCCATTCCTGTAATTTTAACGGCTGTTGGAAAATCTGCAAAGTATTTTAACGGCATTGCTACGAATAATAATAGTAGAAAGGAAATTCCCTCGACTAATCCAATTGCTCTTAATCTTCCGATTGGTGTAGATAACATGAAACAGCCTCCTTATAATATGAGCTTGTATATAGTAAATTTGTATTCTTATTCAAAATAAAATAGTCTATTTTGTTTCATTATATCCGAAAATATAGTTTACACTACGGGAATGTTGTAAAGTTCAAAATATCTTCACAAAGCTACCTGCATTTCAATAAAAACCCATTTGAAGTATTTGACTTCAAATGGGTTTTGTGAATGTATCTATATTAAACAAGTACTTCACTTTTTAGTACAAATTTCTCTACAACTTTAGCGACGCCGTCATTCATATTTGTGTCTGTTACATAGTTTGCAATTTCTTTAATATCATCTGGAGCATTGCCCATCGCAACGCCAAGACCAGCGAACTCGATCATTGCTTGGTCGTTATAGCTATCACCCATTGCGATTACTTCTTCACGCTTAATACCAAGTTTTTGAATCAATTGGTTTAAGCTTGTACCTTTTGTAACGCCAGCTTCTGTGAATTCTAAGAAAAATGGCTTAGAACGCATTACACTTAGTTTACCTTCTAATTGTTTTTGTAGTTTCTTTTCTACTTCTACAAGACGCTCAGCTTCTTTATTCATTAATACTTTTACAACAGGTTCTTGTACAGTTGCTGTAAAACTATCTACTTGGATAATTGGCATGCCTGTCAGTTGACCTTCGATATCTGTATATGGATTATTCTCTTCTGTTACGATGTCATCTCCGACATACGTATGAATCCAAACGTCTTCATTTTTACTAATTTCATATAGACTGTGAACGATTTCAGGGGATAGTGTACTACTGAATAGTTCTTCATCTGTTTCACAGT
This sequence comes from Bacillus sp. XF8, assembly GCF_017498755.1. Taxonomy (NCBI): domain Bacteria; kingdom Bacillati; phylum Bacillota; class Bacilli; order Caryophanales; family Bacillaceae; genus Bacillus; species Bacillus sp. XF8. Next base: position 28,109 of record NZ_JAGDQK010000011.1, read on the forward strand.
TAATAATTTTAGCACCGTTAAATGATAGGATAAAACTACCGTATTCTTCTAAGCGAAGCTCCTTTGCAATATGGCGCATGCCAAATGTCGGGCGGCCGGAAGCAAGTACAACCTTTACACCTTGCTCTTGAGCTGTCATTAAAGCTTGTTTCGTACGCTCTGAAATTGTATGGTCATCGCGTAGTAAAGTATCATCTAAATCTAAAACAATCATTTTATAAGACATATAGAAAGTTCCTTTCTTTGTTGAAATAATGGTTGGTATTGCTAGAAATAAGTTTTGATGAAAATATCGAGGAATAAATAGTAAGACATCAAACCTCTTTAAAGGTATATAAATACAAATTGAAAAACTGATAGAAAACCCTTCTTTTTAGGTGGGAGAGAGCATCCGACCATGCATAGAAGCGGTCAATCCCTCTTTCTGCCCCATGCCAAGTTAAAACAAAGGGAGAAAACGAGTGCAGGTCACCTTTTGTTTTTCGTAGCAGCAACTTATACGCCTGCAAATCAAAATGGATTTATATAGTGAGGTGGATTACCGTATTGTTAGTATATATTATCATGGGCGCATTGCCCATGATAATTTTATCCTAACAACTCTGAAAGTAGAGTGCAATAATGGAAGTTTTCCAATTTACGATGGTTGTTTTTCCTTTGAACGGGAAAATAAAATTTCAAGTACAATAGCCATGACAGAACCGAGTACAAGGCCATTGCTTAAAAATGATGCTAAAAATGGTGGAAGGGTGGAAAATGCCTGTGGTGGGACAAACATAACTCCGATTCCTGTGAAGAGAGATAGACCAGCAACGCGGAATAAACGCTCTTTATTTTCTACAGTGTCATATTCACGGAAAGCAAGGCCAATCATACTTGCAAATACAGGATAAATGGCTGCATATCCAACAGCGACAGGAATAGCCGCGAAGAATGACGTGATCTTTGGAAATATACTAATGAAAATAATAAAACTTGATCCTAATATGAAAGGAAGTCGTTTATAAATATTTGTCGTTGCAATAAACCCAGCTGAACCTGAAATAGCTACCGGTCCAATTGCCGAGAAAAGACCACCTAGCAACTGATTTATTCCTGTTATAATACCGGCATGTTTAAACCGATTTTGAACTGCATCTTCCTCATATTTAGAAACAACCTTTTGTACAACACGAATGCTTGCTAACATGTTTGTTAAAAGTAACAGTGTGACAAAGACGACGGTAATTGCCATGTTCCATTCGATGCGGGGCGTTCCAAACACGAATAAAGAAGGTAGACGAATGATATCTGTTACTGGTGTAACCGGATTGGATAATCCGAAACATGCAAATAAAATCCATCCGAACACAATGCTGAAAAGAACAGAGTATTGACCAATAATAGGTAGCTTCATAATGAAAAAAGATAGTAAAATAACAATGAGTGAAAGGATAAATACGTTTGCTTGTACTTCAGTATGTTGTCCATCAAGGCCGAACATTCCTTTTAGAAAGGAACCGCTGAGCTGAGCAACGAGAAGGAATAAATATGTTCCAATTACTGTTGGTGTAAAATAACGGACGAGTTTATCGATAAGTCCAAAAATACTAAGGATAATACAGATGATGCCGCTTAACAGAAATGCGTATTGTAAGACGCGGAGTGTTTCATTATTTGATCCGAATAATACGACACCTAAACTCGCGTAAAGTGAGAATATTCCCCACCAAAGACCAGCAGGTCCTTCTTGAATAGGTAGTCTATGTCCAAATATAGCTTGCAGAAGGCCAGCAAAGCCAAGAACAAATAATGTTCGTTGTACAAATGCGATTGCTTCAGCCCCTTCAAGCCCATAACTGGCCGCAACACTAATTGGTACAATTAGACTACCGGCTAAAATAAATAATGCCCATTGCAGGGCAGAAAGAAATGTTTTCATAATATCAACCTCTTTCGTAGATTCCGTTTCTAGTATATACGTATTTCATTTCCTCTGGCAAAGATTGTAGTAGAGAAAAGAGTTGAAGAAAGATATGAATGCAAAAAGGCAATTGTGGATTGCCATTATATGTACATGGTGATGCTACAGAGGATAAGGTATTACATAAGGCTGGAATTACAAAAGCTGCTGGTTTAGTAGCGATTGTTGCAAATGATGCTGAAAATGTATTTATTACATTAACAGCACGAGGACTAAATAGCACGATTAAAATTGTAGCTAGGGCTGAAAAACCAGAAACAGAAGAGAAATTACGTCGTGCTGGTGCGAATAAGGTCATTAATCCATCTAGTATGGCTGGAATTCATATTGCAAAGGGAATCGCAAATCCATTAACGGTTCATTATATTGATACAGTGCTCTATGGAACAGAGCAGTCTTTTGCAATAGAAGAAGTTAAAATTGGTGAAAGGTCTCTTTTAATTGGAAAAACTTTGATGGAAAGTAACGTGAGAAATCAATTTGATGTTACAATTTTAGCGATTTTACGGAATGGAAATACTATACATAATCCAACAGGACAGGAAAAATTAAAAGAACATGATATGATAATAGTATTTGGTCCAGTAGAGAAGTTGGGGCAATTTGAGAAAGAACTACAAAGTACGAGGTGACGAGGAATGCAAATATCGAGTGATAAAATTTTGAATAAAATGGAAAATGAAATTACGAAAGCAAAAAGTAGTGAAGGACAAAAATCAAAAGAACATCTTTTGGTCGTTCGTGCTTTATGCGATTTATTATTGGATGAACAGACGGAATCTCATACGTATGTAGAATCGAAATTACAATCACAGGTTATATCATCGTATCAGGCGACAGCAGCTCAGCAGGTTGTACCAGTTTCAGGAGAACCTGTATATATGAAAGAAGAAGATGCAAACGGCAATTCTTTATTTGATTTTTAAAAGTTAAATAAGTTGGCTTATATGTGAAAATTTCTTATCATAAAGATAAAAAGGGGAATTCCAATGAAAATTTTCTTCTTATTAGGCTGTATTGCGGCCGGGTTATCTGTTGCATTAGGTGCTTTTGGTGCACACGGTTTAGAAAATAAGATTTCCGCAAAAATGTTAGAAGTTTGGAAAACGGGTGTTACGTATCAAATGTTTCATGCTGGAGGATTATTTGTTGTTGCGTTATTAATGGATAAAATCCAATCTTCCTTATTAAGTACAGCAGGCTGGTTCATGGTAGCGGGTATTATTATGTTCTCTGGTAGCTTATATGCATTAAGTACAACGGGTATTAAATTTTTCGGCCCAATTACACCACTTGGTGGCGTAGCGTTCATTGTAGGCTGGATTTTACTCGGAACTGCAGTTGTAAAAGGATTATAAGAGCAAAAAACAAAAGCTGGCATTTGCCAGCTTTTTTATAATCTTGGAGCATAAGTAGCTTGTTGACTAGGTAAATACGTAATTTCTTCTGGGAATTCAACATAATCTAAGTAAATCATAAGTAGCAAGAAACGTTTTCCGGATTGTGGTTCACTGATAACGATATGATCGCGTCCAGCTGCTTCAATAATGCCGGTATAGGATTGTGTACCAAGTGAACTGCCGCGCTCGTATGTCATAACAACTGTTGCCTGTTTACCTTTGTTTAAGCGAAGGATGTTTTCGATATAAGATTGTTCTAGTGGTAGCATACCTTGAGATGCTGCATACTGTGCTTGCGCTTGTTGTTGCATTGCTTGTTGTTGCATTGCTTGTTGTTGCTGTGGTGTCATTTGTTGCTGTTGTTGTCCTGGTGGCAACTGGGTTCCAGAAGGTTGAAAAAAAGTTCCATAGTATGGATTTTGTTGCTGTGCCATTCAAAAATCCCTCCTCGTTTTCATTGTTTAATATACTGCTGGGCAGTCTCCGCCAGATGGTTGGAAAAAGCAGTGTTTTTTAAATCGACCAGAATTTTGCTGATTATACCAAGTTGGTGGACAAGGACCTTCTGGTCTGAAAAACCATAAAGCAAAATTAGCAGGCCAAAATCGTTGTCCTTGAATAACACGTCTTGCAAGGGCAATATCTTGTTCACGTGCACGCTGATAAAAGTATCCTTTTTGTGTTGCTTCAAAACCACCAGGACTTTGAAATACCATTTGTTGTAGATTACGTATATTCTTGAAGTCTAAACAATTTCCTTTAACGCGATTTACACCGACATTCCCAACCATTAGCATGCCTTGTTGTCCTTCCCCTTCAGCTTCAGCTCGCATAAGTCGCGCTAACAATTTTACATGTTCTTCATTATAAGCAATTACACCCATTTGTTTCACCTCTCTTTCACCATTTTTACAGAAAGAGGAATTGGTAAAAACGGTGTAGAACAATTACTAGTTCATACGTATGAGAAAAAGAAGCCAGATATGACAACCAAACAAAGTTTTAAGAATGAGGATTTTTACGTTATATACATCCATAAGTCATTGTTAAGAAGGAGAAAAGTTTTTTCACTGTGTTCACTTGGCGCGGGTTAGGAAGAGGGGTTGAACGTTTCTATGTATAGTTGGATGCTCACTTCCGCCTAAAAGGACAGGAGTTATGTCAGTTTTAAAAGTTGGATTTATATAGAAGGAGAGACATAATAAAAAAGCTAGCAATTTGCTAGCCTTTTTATTACCCAAATATTTTTGACCACATATTTGATAAGAAGTCGCCAATTGAGTGCATTGTTAATACGAACTAATTTGCTTTTTCTACTTCTCCTGTTGTTTTTGCAACGACTTTCAATTTCTTGCTTCCATCTAAGAATCCGTATTGATCAGTTGATTCTAAAACGAGTGAGCCTACCTTTGCATCTTTCTTAATAGGTGCAACTAATTTTCCATCTTCAGCAAGTAATTTATCCGTTTCAGTGGAAACTTTGTAAGGTGGCTTGCTCCCTTTTTTCGTGATTACCATTATCTCTTTTTCAGGTATCACAGTTACATGATCTTCTTTTCCTTTTACAACAGAAATTGTATTATTTTTATCTACTTTCAATTTCTGCTTTTCAAAGTTATTAAAACCATAATCAATTAACTCACGAGATTCTGTGAAGCGTTTATCCATTGATTTTGTCTACTATTGTTTAAATTTGACGAAAAAAGAGGGTTTTTAAAGGGGATTAAGAAAAAGGAACGAATTTCGTTCCTTTTTTTGTATTATACATATAAAAATTTAGCAACTTTTTCGCTTGGTAAAATGTTACCAACGAAGAAAGTACCAAATTCGCCGTAGCGAGCACTTACTTCATCAAAGCGCATTTCATATACAAGTTTTTTGAATTGAAGGATGTCGTCAGCGAATAGTGTTACACCCCACTCGTAATCATCAAAACCAACAGAACCAGTAATGACTTGGCGAACTTTCCCTGCGTATTGACGACCGATTTTTCCGTGGCTATACATAAGTTTTTTGCGTTCTTCCATCGGAAGCATGTACCAGTTGTCATCGCCTTGACGACGCTTGTCCATTGGATAGAAACAAATGTGTTTTGCTTCTGGTAATTCAGGATATAAGCGTGCTAGTATTTGTGGGTTTTGATATGGATCTTCTTCAGCTGGAAGGTAGTTACTTAGTTCAACAACAGATACGTAAGAGTATGCAGGAACCATATATTCAGCTAATGTTGTTTTATTTAATTCTGTTTCGATTTCATTTAATTCTTCCATTGTTGGACGTAAAATCATAAACATAATATCAGCTTTTTGACCAACAACTGTATACATCGCATGGCTACCTTGTTTTGCAGCCGCTACTTTATTCCATTTCTCAATGACGTTTAAAAATTCAAACATTGCCTGTCCGCGTTCGTCACTAGATAATGTTTTCCATGCTGCCCAGTCGATAGAACGTAAATCGTGTAAACAATACCAACCATCTAACGTTTTTGCTGCTTCACTCATTCTATTCACCTCAGTTAATGATATTTATAAGTTAACTATAGCATATATAGTTTTAAATTCATGTATGTAAAGCTTGGGTGCATAAAATTGTCACATTTAAAAATGCTAGACGGAGGAGTATGTATAAATTCATTTTGATTTTCAAAATATAAGTCGCTACTGCGAAGTACAAAAGGTGACTTCTCCTCTTGTTTTCATTGGGTATGGGGAAGGAGCGGTTTTGACCGCTTCTACGCATGATCAGATGATCTCTTCCATTTAAAAGAAAAGGTTTTAAATCATTTTTTTCAATTTGTGCTTATATAAAATCAAACTTCCATCATCAAACACGTTTTTTATTTTCGCATACAAATTACGGCTATGAAAACAAAAAGAGCCTTGCACTCATTTCCTCCCTTTGTTTTCACTTGGCATGGGACAGAAAAAGGAACTGACCGCTTCTATGCATGATCGGATGATCTCTCCCATCTAAAAAAGAGGTTTTTTCATCAATGCTTTATAATAGATTAACCATGCTGAATTTTATGAAAATATAATTATTTATATTTTACCTATTTTTTAGGAGCTATAAGTTTAAAATATAGATGAAAAGAAGTATTCTTAAAGATAGAGTTTTTTAACATTTGTAGGAGGGGTTTTATTCGTGAGCGATTTATTTACAGCGGTAAAAGAAAAAGTTCAAGGAAAAGGCATTTCTATCGTACTTCCTGAAGGAACTGATGAAAGAATTTTAGGCGCTGCAGAGCGTTTAGCAAAAGAAGAGATTGTAAAACCAATTTTAGTTGGTAATAAAGAAGAAATTAGCGCAAAAGCTGCTAGCATGAACTTAACATTAGCAGGCGTTGATATTTACGACCCAGCTACATATGAAGAAATGGATGCAATGGTAGCATCTTTCGTTGAACGCCGTAAAGGTAAAGCAACAGAAGAAGATGCACTTAAGATCCTTAAAGACGAAAACTACTTCGGTACAATGCTTGTATACATGGGCAAAGCACACGGTTTAGTAAGTGGTGCAGCTCACTCTACAGCTGACACAGTTCGTCCGGCACTTCAAATCATTAAAACAAAACCAGGCGTTACAAAAACTTCAGGCGTATTCATCATGGTACGTGAAGATGAGAAGTATGTATTCGCTGACTGCGCAATTAACATTGCACCAAACAGCCAAGATTTAGCTGAAATTGGTATCGAAAGTGCGAAAACTGCTGAGTTATTCGGTATCGATCCACGCGTTGCAATGTTAAGCTTCTCTACAAAAGGTTCTGCGAAATCTCCAGAAACAGAAAAAGTTGTAGAAGCGACTCGCATTGCAAAAGAAATGGCTCCTGAATTAACATTAGACGGTGAGTTCCAATTTGACGCTGCATTCGTACCATCTGTAGCTGAGAAGAAAGCACCAGGTTCTGTTCTTAAAGGTGATGCTAACGTATTCGTATTCCCAAGCTTAGAAGCTGGTAATATCGGTTACAAGATTGCACAACGCTTAGGTAACTTCGAAGCAGTGGGACCAATCTTACAAGGTTTAAACATGCCAGTAAACGATTTATCTCGCGGTTGTAACGAAGAAGAAGTGTACAAGTTAGCTTTAATTACAGCAGCTCAAGCAATATAAAAACGAAAGGCCCCGCTACAATAGCGGGGCCTTTGTTATTTCTCAAGACTAAGTGCTTTATTATTGCGATCAATAATGCGCTGCAAGTTCATTTCATATAAAGGAACTTCATCCACCGTTAATTGTGATGGTGTTAATTGCGGCGCAAAGTGCTGCAATGTTTTTAATAGACGCATCATTAAATCTTGAACGGTAATCGTTTCACCAAGTAATTCAGATAAAGAAGCCATTGTACTCGGTATAATTTCAGGATACGTAAATCTCGTCTCTTCACCTTGAATTGCTAAGTTGTAAAAATCACGAACCAGTGCCGCGCGTTCGGAGCCGCTGCCTGTAGCGCATAAGTAAATTTGTACAGCTACACCTCCGCGAATGCGGCGCTGTGAGATACCTGCGAATTTTTGATCACGGATGCTTAAGTCATAGCTACCAGGACAATAAGAGCCAACGATTTCCTTTGCCTCGATATCGACATCATAATCTTTTAACATTTCTTTAATTAAATGCCACATCGTATCGTATCCAAGATCGATATCAATCCCTTTTTCCGTTTCTTGAAATAGAAGTGATACATTTAAAACTCCCTCATCAAGTACGACTGCAAGACCACCTGAATTACGCACAATGACGTTGAAATTCTTTTGTTTTAAAAAAGAAATTCCTTCTTGTAAATATGGAAGGCGAGAATCTTGAATGCCAAGAACAATTGTATTGTGATGAACCCAAGAGCGCATCGCTGAAGCAGATGTACCATTTCCGATTGTTGTGCACAGCGTGTCATCCATCGCAAATGACTGCAAAGCATGAAATGTACGGCCTAAACTAGACTGATCAACAATACGCCACTCTGGTTGAGATAAAATCGAACGGGAATTGCTCATATAACTAACCCCTTATCTATAAAATGACAATCTTTATTATAGCAAAAAAGAGAGAAAAGAGAGGAAGGTTGTGAAAAAGAACCTTACGGAATTGTAATGTTATTGTAAGGAAGGGAGATTGGTAAACCTCTTTTGGATGGTTAAGCTAAGAGGTGCAATTATAGTTTTAGGAGGAATAGAAATGAAAAAGGTTAAATTAGGACTTGTAGCAATAATGTCAGCCGCAGTATTTAGTGGTTGTTCCATTATGGATATGATTGCCCCGCAGGCGAACGGTGTTATTATGTATGGTGATGATGCAGTGGTGCAGCAAAAAATGGATCAATATAAAGATAAAATTGAATCAGGGCATAAATTTGAAGCGAAATTTGGTACAGTTAATAATCAAAAAGTATTAATTATGAATAAAACAACAGCGGATAAGATGGTAAAAGAAAAGGTACTGAAAAAAGTAGAGGGAGAAGATGTAAAACCAATTAAAACATTACCATCAATTTCTGATGATGCAGGTATTATATTTGCAAAAACAGAGCAAAATGATGTGGAGATTGATGGAAAGAAAATGAAATATGAAGATAATGTAATTGTTGGTGATGCACGAAGATATGCAGATATGTATGCAGTTGTAAGCGATGCAGCATATGGAAAAATAAATCAGCCAGTAAAAACAATAGGGGTAGTAGCGTTTAAAGAAAATCCGAAAAAAGAGATTTTCCCAGATATTAAGCGCGATTCAAAAGTAGAAGAAGCTCACATGGTTGAGTTAAAATCATAAAAAAAGGATGCGTTCATCGCATCCTTTTTATTCGGCGATTTTTTCTAAATTACCGTTTCGATCCATACGAAAAGAAGTTTGCGCAGGCTCTTCGTCATCCATTAATGCTAATTTACGAGCACGATTCATAATATTCATGAGTGTTTCGTAATCTTCTTGCACTGTATTAGATTGTTGTTCTAGCTTTTCCAATTTTTTTTCTAACTCTTCATTACGAAGTACTTGTGCTTTAATTTCTTGCTTCAATCTCGTATTCTCGTTTTCGAGTGCTGTTACTTTTATGTTTGAAGACCCTACTGTTTGTAAAAAGTAAATCACATCTTGCATTGTTATAGAAGCGTTAGATACAGCTGGTTCCGGACGTGGAACGGTGTTATTTACAACCGGTTCTTCATCGGCTGTAATTACTGCTGAAGCTGGTGGCGTATAAAGTAGGCGTTTTTTTGCCTGTTCGCCGCCAGCAGCACGCATTTTATCTTTCCGATGTCTTTTTGCTAGCTGCAAAGCTTGTTCATAGCTATAACGTACAACTGCATTCCAACGAAACCCACAAGCAGCCGATGTGCGATTTAACTGATCGCCAACTTCTTCAAATGCATTTAATTGTGTACTTCCTTCTCGAACATGGCGAAGTACGGTTTCGGCAAGTAATAAATCGTCCTCATCTGTCCAAGCATCTTGTCTTACTTTCATAGATTCAACTCCCTTTCTTTTTATGAACTTCCTATTTTTATAATGGGCAAAAGAAATGGCTTTTATACAAAGCTTTTAAAAATATGGTAGATTTTGATGAAGATAAGAAATGCATGCGCGAATGAAGGAAGCTTGTGAAGGGAAAAATGAATAGGAAAATAAGGGTTTTATATAGTGTTCTATAGGGATAGAGCTCAAGAGGAAGACTTGCATCAAGCCTCAAAGAGCGGTAAAATACCATTTAGTGTTTATTGTTAAATGTACTTGTGAAAAGTTTAAAATAGAGGAAGTGTTATATAGAATGGGAAACGAATTTCGTGTGTGTGATGATTGTCAGGCAACGAACATTAAGACGTTGATACCAAAGCTCAAAAAGGTAGATTCATGTGCAAATATTGAAGTTGGATGTCAATCTTATTGTGGACCAGGTCGTAAAAAGTCGTTCGCTTTTGTGAATAATCGTCCCGTTGCAGCGCCAAATGAAGATGAATTAATTAAAAAGATTGAAGCAAAATTAAATAAGTAAGAAAAGGAGAGTGAGAACCTTACTCTTCTTTTTTTATGCCCTTAGAAAAGAGTATTATTTCAAAATAATGAGAAGTAGAGAGGGGTTTATTTATAGAAATGAGTAATTTTAATGAAGAACCTTAATTTTATGATATCGGTTTCGCATTGCTTACATTAGTTTTATATTGCAAAATAATGGTTGACAGCCTTTTATAGCCATAGGTAGAATAGAAGGTGTGATTGTGAGAATCATTATCAAAAAGGGGAGATAAACCCAATTTTCTTTTGCTGTTTCTTGAGAATAAATCTCATTTTATTAAATATATGTTTTTGGTTAGGATGGTTGAGGGATGGAAGCAAGCGCGAGGAATATTGAGCAACAAGAAGAGGTAAATGTGAAAGAGATTAAGAGCAGACCGCTTATCGCTTCTATTATTTTAATAGCTGGAACAGTTTTATTAGCATTAAGTATGGCGGCTTCAATCTCGTTTGGTGCAGCAGATATTAGCTTAAAAACGGTATGGCAAGCTGTCTTTCAGTTTGATGGGTCTTTGACGCATCATAATGTAATTCAAGAGCTTCGCATGCCAAGAGCAATTGGCGGTGTTGTTGCTGGTGCCTTTTTAGCTGTATCGGGCGCAATTATGCAAGGGATGACACGAAATCCACTTGCATCTCCATCGTTAATGGGGATTACGGATGGGGCTGTATTTGGAATTGCAATTATGTATGCATTTTTCCCGAATTCACCATATTTAATGTTTGTTATCGCTTCTTTCGTTGGTGCAGCATTCGGTGCAAGTATTGTATACGGCATTGGAGCATCTTCACCAGGCGGTTTAACACCTGTGAAATTAGCATTAGCAGGTGCAGCGATTAGTGCTCTACTTGGGGCCATTTCATCTGGTATCGCACTCTATTTCAATCTTGCTCAAGAGGTGAGCATGTGGAATGCGGGTGGTGTTGCTGGTGTGAAATGGGAAAGCATTAATATGCTATTACCAATCGGACTTGTTTGCCTCGTTATCGCGATTATAATGTCGAGGTACATTACAATCTTAAGTTTCGGTGAAGAAATTGCGATTGGACTTGGGCAAAATACAACATTAATTAAATTTATCGGAACTGTACTTGTTCTTGTTTTAACAGGTTCAGCAGTATCTATGGCAGGATCCGTTGGGTTTGTCGGGCTTGTAATCCCGCATATGACACGTTTTCTTGTCGGCTCAGATTATAGATGGGTTATTCCATGTTCTGCTATATTAGGCGGATTGTTAATTGAATGTGCGGACATGTTATCTCGTATTATTAATCCGCCGTTTGAAACACCAATCGGTGCAATTACAGCATTAATTGGCGTTCCATTCTTCCTCTACTTAGCGCGTAATGAAGGGAGAGGGAAAATGTGAAGACAACCGTTTTAACAAAAAAGAACATTTCAATCGTAACAATTTTAGCTTGTTTAATTGTTTCAGTATTTCTTATTAGCTTAAATACAGGAACGTTTAAAATTCCACCAATGGACGTATTAAAATCATTGGTTGGACTAGGGGCGGAAGATCAGTCAGTTATTTTATTTGAATTTCGTATGCCTCGTATGGTCATTGCCATCTTAGTTGGTTCAGCATTAGCTATGTCAGGTGCAATTATGCAAGGGTTATCAAGAAATCCACTTGCTGACCCTGGAATTATCGGTATAAATGCTGGTGCAGGATTAACTGTTGTTGTTTTCGTATATTTCTTTTTCGGAAAAGTAGGGACCGGTACCCTTTTATCAGTATTCATTCTTCCATTTTTCGCATTGGTCGGTGCAATATTAGCAGCAGTAATTATATATGTATTAGCCTGGAAAGACGGCGTTTCATCAACTCGTTTAATACTGGTTGGTATTGCAGTTGCAGCAGGATTTAGTGCTGTTAGTTTGATTTTCTCGATGAAAATGACTTCAAATGATTTTCGTTTCGCAACGATTTGGTTAGCGGGTAGTTTATGGGGAACAGATTGGAAATTTGTATTAAGCGTACTTCCATGGATGCTCATCTTTTTACCAATTGCGATTCGTAAAGCACATGTGTTAAATGTAATGAATCTAGGAGATTCGGCAGCAGTCGGTCTTGGTGTAAATGTAGAGAAAGAAAGACGTAAATTATTATTTATCGCAGTTTGTTTAGCAGGGGCATCTGTTGCAGTTGCGGGTGGAATTGGCTTTATCGGTTTAATGGCACCGCATTTAGCGAGACGTCTTGTCGGCGGGAAGCATCAAATTATGTTACCGACAGCAGCATTAATTGGAACGTTCCTGCTACTATTTGCAGATTTAATTTCACGAAGTGTGTTAACAACATCAGAAATACCGGTCGGTCTTGTTATTTCTGTAATCGGTGCACCATATTTCATTTATTTACTTATGAGGACAAAATAAAGGGAGGCTTTTTGTATGGCAACTTTAGCGGTTGATTCGGTATCTGTTGGCTATAATGAAGGATTAATTATCGATGGATTATCAGTGGAAATTCCAGAAGGGAAAATTACAACGATTATTGGACCAAATGGATGCGGGAAATCCACATTGTTGAAAACAGCTTCTCGTATTTTAAAAGCAAAACGAGGTACTGTTTATCTTGATGGGAAAGCAATTGAGAAGCAGCCGACAAAAGAAATCGCAAAGAAAATGGCGATTTTACCACAGACTGCAGAAGTGCCAACAGGTCTTACTGTGTTTGAACTTGTTTCATATGGACGTTTCCCTCACCAAAAGGGATTTGGGACACTGAAAGAAGAAGATTATCGTTACATTCACTGGGCACTTGAAGTGACAGGAATGACAGAATTTGCGAATCGTCCAGCAGAAGCTTTATCAGGCGGTCAACGTCAACGTGTATGGATTGCAATGGCTCTTGCGCAAGGAACGGATTTACTTGTGCTAGATGAACCAACAACATATTTAGATATGGCTCACCAATTGGAAGTATTAAATTTATTGAAAAAGTTAAATCAAGAAGAAGGACGTACAATCGTTATGGTTATTCATGATTTAAACCATGCTTCTCGTTTTTCGGATCATATGATTGCTTTAAGAGCTGGTAAGTTAATGAAGCAAGGAACACCAGATGAGGTTATGACGTGTGAAACGCTTCGAAGTGTGTTTGAAATAGAGGCACAAATTGTTCCGTGTCCTGTAAACTGTAAACCGATTTGCTTAACTTATGATTTAACAATGATAAATAAACAAGTACGTAAGCAAGCATAAGAGAACTCTTCCTCCTATTCATATCTTGATAGGAGGAGGGATTCTAATGGACGTTGAGCTTCTCATTCGAGCTGGGAAGTTGAACGCCCGTTAGAACGGGTTACATACAACTGTTAATAAGAATATATTAATAAATTGTTGAATGTAGTTTCTTATAGTTATATGTAGCTTATAAGAGAAATACATCCAGAAGGAGTGGGAATATGAAGAAATTTAAAGCAGCATTACTAGCAATGGTACTAGTAGTTACTTCTGTACTATTTGCAGCTTGTTCTTCTGATAAGAAAGCAGATGCGAAAACTGAAGAGCGCACTGTACAACATGCAAAAGGGGAAATTAAAATTCCTGCAAATCCAAAGAAAATTGCTGACCTTAGTGGTTCAACAGAAGAATTATTAATCTTTGGAATGAAACCAATCATTACTGCAAATACGTCTCAAGAAAAAATTGATGCGCATATTGCAGATAAATTAAAAGATGTAAAACCAGTTGGCTCTGCATGGGGCGATAAAATTAACATTGAAGCAGTAGCTGCTGCAAAACCAGATCTAATTCTTGTGAACAATCGTCAAGAAAAAATCTATGATCAATTATCTAAAATTGCACCAACAGTTATGTTAAAAACTCCATTAGATCAATGGCGTCCAAAGTTTGAAGAGCTAGGTAAAATCTTTGATAAAGAAAAAGAAACAACTGCATGGTTTAAGAAATATGATGAAAAAGCAAGCAAACTACATGATAAAATCGTTGCAAAAACTGGCGATGCGAAGTTTATGAAAATGGCTGCATATCCAAATGCATTCCGCATATATGGTGACTACGGTTACGGTAGCGTAATCTTCAAAGACTTAAAATTACCAGCTGTTTCAGGTACACCAACTGACAAACCATTAGTACAAGTACAAAAAGAAGCATTAATCGATTACAACCCAGACTACTTATTCGTATTTACTACTGGTGATGGTTCTCAGCGCTTAAAAGAATTCCAAGAAGAAACAATTTGGAAAAACATGAACGCTGTTAAGAACAACCACGTATTCACAATCAAGAACGAAGACTTAAACAAAGGGTACTTCCCGCTTGGTAAAGAAATGATCTTAGACGAAGTTGCTGAGTTCGTTTTAGGAAAATAGTAAACAAAGAAAATCACTTTCGCCTTGGCGAAGGTGATTTTCTTTATATAGGGGAATTTTAAGTATTTCTATAGTCTTTCGTTTCTTTCTGTTTCCTATTTCGTTTATAATATAAAATAAGAATGCAGTAAGGAAGGAGGATGTCGATATGGTATATTTAAACGACAAACTCAGCGAAACAAAAGTGTTTAAAGACCCAGTACATAAATATGTACACGTGCGTGATCGTGTAATTTGGGATTTAATCGGAACGAAGGAATTTCAACGTTTGCGCCGTATTAAGCAGCTTGGAACGACATTTTTCACATTTCATGGTGCAGAACATAGTCGCTTTACTCATTCATTAGGTGTATATGAGATTATTCGTCGTATGATTGATGATGTGTTTGATGGCAGACCAAATTGGAATGCAGAAGATAGATTGTTATGTTTATGTGCAGCACTCTTGCATGATGTTGGACACGGTCCATTCTCACATTCTTTTGAAAAAGTGTTTTCATTAGATCATGAGAAGTTCACACAAAAAATTATTGTTGGTGATACGGAAATCAATGATATACTCAGCCGCGTAGACCGAGAGTTTCCACAAAAAGTAGCAGATGTGATTGCGAAAACGTCTGATAATAAATTAGCGATTAGTATGATCTCTAGTCAAATTGATGCAGATCGTATGGATTATTTATTAAGAGACGCATATTTTACTGGTGTGAAGTACGGGAACTTTGATATGGAACGTATATTGCGTGTCATGCGCCCATATGGAAATCAAGTAGTGATTAAAAATAGCGGTATGCACGCTGTTGAGCATTATATTATGAGCCGTTATCAAATGTACTGGCAAGTATACTTCCATCCAGTAACGCGCAGTGCAGAAGTGATTTTAACAAAGATTCTACACCGTGCGAAAACATTGCATGAGCAGTATTATACATTTAAGTATCATCCAGTTCATTTCTATTCTTTATTTGAAGAAGAAGTAACAGTAGAGGATTATTTAAAGTTAGATGAGAATGTAATGTATTATTATTTCCAGGTATGGCAAGATGAAGATGACCAAATTCTAAGTGATTTATGTCGTCGTTTTATGAACCGAAATCTCTTTAAATATGTAGAATTTACAGAGAATCATGGTTTAGATAATTGGATGGAGTTAAGTAGTTTATTTAAAAAGATTGGACTCGACCCAGAGTACTATTTAGTGGTTGATTCAACATCGGATTTACCGTACGACTTTTACCGTGCTGGAGAAGAAGAAGAGCGGCTCCCAATTTTGCTTCTTATGCCAAATGGAGATCTCAGAGAGCTTTCGCGTGAATCTGATATTGTAGAAGCGATTACTGGTAAGAAGAGAACAGATCAGAAACTCTTCTATCCGCATGATTTAATCTATGAAGATGGAAGAAAAGGAAAATATAAAGAGAAAATTATTGAGTTATTAGAAGGAAAGAAATAAGAAGCAGCCTGAAGGACTGCTTCTTATTAAAGAAACCTGAAATTATTTGTCGCTTAAGCGTTTTCCGCCAACTGCATAATGATTTTTAGACATTTCTTCGATGAAAACAACGATGTTTTCTTCTGGAGCACCAGTTGTTTCGCTTACTGCTGTAGTTACTTTCTCAGCAAGAGCTTTCTTTTGTTCTTCTGTGCGTCCTTCTAACATTTTCACTGTTACGTATGGCATGTACAATCGCTCCTTTTATGTAAGTTACAATCTTATTATAACGGATTATGAAGAAGAACAATCGGAAAAACAAATATTTTCTTTTTTTGACATAATGAAGAGGAGATGAAGTATGGAGAATTTCTTTGTATATCCACTGCACCAAATACCATTGGTAGCAATGGCTATTATTATTGCATTGTCTGTGCATGAATTTGCACATGCATATGTAGCATATAAGTTTGGAGACGACACAGCGAAAAGACAGGGGCGTTTAACGTTATCACCAATGTCTCATTTAGATCCTATCGGAATGATTGCCATATTAATCATTGGATTTGGTTGGGCACGTCCAGTACCTGTTAACCCATATAACTTTAAAAAACCACGTCTTGCTGGCATTCTTGTTTCAATTGCAGGGCCGATTAGTAACTTTCTATTAAGTGCTATTGGGCTAATGATTTGGTATAGTCTGATAAGATTTGGATTGTTAGATGCCATTCCATTTGCGGTGGCAGATACTTTACGTCAATTCTTTCAAATTTTTATTACTCTTAATATCGTTTTACTTGTTTTCAACTTATTGCCGATTCCACCGCTTGACGGATACCGTGTGATTGAAGATTTAGCACCAGCAAATGTTCGTGCGAAAATGACGCAATATGAGAAATATGGAGCGATTGCTTTATTAATTCTTGTTATTACACCGCTTGACCGCTATACAATTCAGCCAATTTTCAGTGTGGTAATCCCACAAGTACTAGGATTTTTAGAAAGTATAATTGCGCCTATATTTGGGCTTATGTAATGAATGAGTGAGGAGGACTTACATATGACAGAGAAAAAGAAAAAAATTGGTTTTAATATCGTGAAGAACGATTCGACAGATGGCCATGGTGGCTTTGGCGTCGGAGCGCTAAGCCTAGAAAATATTTCACCTGTTTTCGTAGATGTAGTAGAGCAAACTGCATTCGTTGATATCGGTGCGATGCATGCGCGCAGTACTGTTGAAAAGGGAATTAAATTCTTAACGAATAAAGACGAAGTTCCAAACGGAAAGCCTTATTGGCTCGTATGGGTAACGATTGAGAGAACAGCAAATGGTGCTTATTATGCAGGTGTAACAGCTTGTGAAATGACGGTTGATCGTGAAATTCGTCGCGGTTATAAATCACTTCCAGAGCACGTAAACAAGATGGATAAATCATTAAAACGTCACATCATGGTTGACCATATGGATGAGCCATCTAAAAAAGTGCTTGGAACATTCTTAAAAGAGCATAATGAAGCAATTTGGAATGAATCTAGTGAAGAATTACGTCAGGCGTTATTAGGAGAATAATTTTAAGGCTACCAGGAGAAATCCTGGTAGCCTTTGCTATTTTGCGGGTAGTAAGTCCCTGCTGATGGGTACGCACTTTATGTTGTATATTGTCGAACCGTCGATATATTGGAGTTACCATGGGAAATATCTTTTCCACCAGCTTTCTTTTTTCTTTTCTTTGCTAGCCTTCTCGAATTCTTCTTTGTCATCCACATGATCCATGCAATATTCAGTCGGTTCTGTTCCTTTTGCAAAATACATTTTCACAGAAACGGGACAGCCTTTCGTTGCGACTTTCCCATTTTCAGGATTGATATTTACAGCAACCACATCACTTGGTTGTTTGAATTCCTTGTTAGGTTGTCCCTCTAATCCTTTTTCCATCGCAATGGCCCATATATTTTTGGCGTAGCCTTGTTCGGCTGGATTGGAAATAGATTTAGGCTGATCGTATCCGACCCACACACCTGTGACAAGTTGAGGAGTGAAACCAATCATCCAACTATCCGTTTCTGTGGAACCAGACTTCCCTGCATACGTACGTGATAGTTTTGGTAGAAGGGAGTGTCCGGTAACAGATGCATAACCACTTAGCTTGTCGTTGAACATTCCTTTCATCATTTCTTCCATTACAAACGTATTGTTTTTATCGAGCACTTGTTTACTTTCTAAATGCGCATCGTATAAAATATTTCCCTCGTGATCGACAACGCGGCGAATAAAGGTTGGTTTTATTTGTTTTCCTCCATTGGCAAACATACTGTAGGCGCCAACCATTTCGATTGGTTTTACAGGGGAAGTACCAAGGGCAAGGGACGGTACATCTTTTAGTGAACTTTTAATGCCAAACTGTTTAGCGGTTTCCGTAAGTGAATCTTCACCTAAAAATAAGTGTGTTTTCACAGCGTATACGTTATCTGATACGGCAAGGGCCTGTGCCATTGTTACAAAATCATCGGCATAGTAGTCTTTATAATTTTTGGGTTTATATTTAGAAACACCATCGCCTAATGTAAATACTGTATATTCACTTTTTAAGCGAGTCGCTGGTGTAAATCCTTTTTCGAGTGCAGCGTAATATAAAAACGGTTTGAAGGTGGATCCTGGCTGACGTGCTGCTTGAATCGCTCTGTTAAATTGACTCTCTTTATAATCCTTTCCACCAACGAGAGCTGCTACTTCCCCTGTTTTTGGATTCATAGAGACGAGAGCCGTTTGTATAGGAGTCGTTTCTGGAATCGTATCTTTTACAGCTTGTTCAGCTATTGTTTGTAGTTTTGGGTCTAGTGTTGTGTAAATACGGAGTCCACCGCGCTGTAATGTTTGTTCGTTGAGTCCAATGTCATGAAGGAGAGAGTATTGTACAGCGTCCTGGAAATAAGGTGCTATTTCTGCGACTTTTTTCATTTCTAATGAAGCAAACGTAAGCTTTTCTTTTTTGGCAGAGGATGCCTGCCCTTTTGTAATATAGCCTTGCTCTACCATTTCGTCTAGAATGATTGACTGTCTTGTTTTTGCTCGTTCTTCTTTTAAGTAGGGAGAATATACGCTAGGGCCTTTTGGGATACCAGCTAACATACTTGCCTCAGCTAATGTTAAGTCACTAGCTGATTTATTAAAGTAAAGACGAGAAGCAGCTTCAATACCATAAGCGCCGTGTCCGTAATAAATCGTATTTAAATACCCTTCTAAAATATGATTCTTGCTGTAATTGACCTCAAGACGAATTGTATATATTGCTTCTAACGCCTTGCGTTTCCAAGTTTTATCATGATCTAAATATAGATTGCGGGCATATTGCTGCGTAATCGTACTAGCACCTTGGACCTTTGCCATTGCTTTTATATCGGCAACGATTGCGCCGGCAATTCGTTTCATATCGAAGCCGTGGTGATCATAGAATCGTTGGTCTTCAATAGAGAGTGTTGCTTCTCTTACATAAGGAGAGATTTGATCAAGGGATACGTTATAGCGCTTTTGCATCCCATTGCTTTGCCCCATTACGGTATCATCATTGGCATAAAAGGTGCTTGTTTGCGGAACAGCGATGGGAGGTGGTCCCATAACCTTTGCTACTATGATGATAATAAAAAGAGAAAAAACGAAAAAAAGAACGCATGAAAAAAGTGCGGTGAAGAAAAGACGTTTATATTTTTTAAGTTTTGGATTTACAGTTTGGTCCATCTTTTTCATCCCCTCATCATATACTTTTAATAGTATTGAGGGTTTTCTCGTATTTTAAACACAAAATGAAAAAGAGCTCCTTTAATTAAGAAAGGAGCTCAAAAGCACGTATTGGCCAGTCTGTAATAATAACATCTACACCGTAATTGATCATTGTTTGTAAGTCTTTACTTTCATTGATTGTATAGGGACGGAAAACATAGCCTTGCTCTTGTGCAGCTTGTACAAATTCTTTTGTTAACAATTTAAAATTCGGGTGTAATCCGGTCGCTTCTCTTTTCTTTGCTTCAGCAAGTGGATCAGCAATTGGTTCGTCATATAAGATAGCTCTTGGAATTTCAGGTGCAAGTTCTGCAAGTAAAGAAACAGAATCATGGTTAAATGATGAGAATATAATTTGGTTTGAAAGGTGATATTCACGGACAAGATCGACAACCTTCTCTTCGATACCGGGATAGTGGATTACGTCTGTTTTTAATTCAATATTAAGTTGTAAATTCGTCGTAGATAACCAAATGAGTACTTCGCGTAAGGTTGGGATTTTGGCTTCGTGAAAAGAAGGATCTTTATGACTTCCTGCATCAAGCGCCTGTAATTCCGCTACTGTCTTTTCAGAAACAAGTCCAATTCCATTTGTTGTACGATCAACAGTTTCATCGTGAATTACAACAAGCTCACTGTCTTTCGAAAGATGAATATCAAGTTCAATGCCATGGGCACCAACACGTTCTGCTTCTTGGAAAGCAATCATTGTATTCTCTGGATGTGTACTTTTCACTCCGCGATGGGCAAAAATAAGCGTTTTTTTCATCTCAAAATCTCCTTATGAGTTCATTTCTTTCATTATGAAACTGCGATGAAAAAAATACAATCTATATGCCAAACATTTACAAAATTATAACAGTTGCATAAAAGTTAACGTTAACGTAAAATGTAATAGCGTGATGAAGGGAGGAATATACATGTATAAGATTGATGAAGTAACAAAGCAGGTTGGGTTAACAAAACGTACACTTCGTTATTATGAGGAAATTGGTTTAATTCATCCGCCGGAGCGTAGTGAAGGAAATATTCGTCTTTATACGGATGAGGATATTGCTCGTATTAAAAAGATCGTAGAAGCGAAAGAAGTATTAGGAATCACACTTCAAGAAATGCAGCATTTCTTATCATTGAAAGAGCGTATGGAGCAAAGACGAAATAGTGACAATCCACGTGACCGTGAAGTGATTCAAGAAATTAAGGAAATGCTCGAGAGCCAAGTAGAAACGCTCGATACAAAAATGAAACAAATGGAGCGCGTGAAAGCAGAATTAGAGAATAGTTTAGAGCGTGCAACTAGATTCTTGGAGGAAACAAAAGGAGAGTAATGAATATGGAGAGCAAACAAAAATTGGGGAGATTGATTACGGTACTGGCTACCTTCCTTGCCTTTTCGGGTATCGGGGTAGTCGATCCTATTTTGCCAATTATCGCTGAGAAAATCGGTGCAACACATTGGCAAGTGGAAATGTTATTTACAGCATATATTTTAACGATGGCAATTATGATGCTACCAGCTGGTTTATTTGCAGCACGGTTTGGCGATAAGAGAATGATGACAATTGGTTTATCGATTGTAACTGTATTTGCTTTTATATGTGGTATATCACAAACGATTGCACAGCTATCTCTTTTCCGTGCTGGATGGGGGCTAGGAAATGCGATGTTTTTCGCAACAGCGATGACATTATTAATTTCTCTTAGTAAAGAAGTACATGAAGCGGTAGGTTTATATGAGGCTGCAATTGGTTTAGGGATGGCAGGTGGTCCATTACTAGGAGGACTACTCGGTGGATATTCTTGGCGATATCCATTTTTTGCGACAAGTCTTTTAATTTTATTAGCATTTATTCTTGTTTTCTTTTTTGTAAAAGAACCGGAGCGCAAAGTAAAGCGTAAAGCAGCTGGAGTAGGAGAATTACTTAACCTAATTAAATATAAACCGTTTATGCAAGGTGCAATTTCAGGCATGTTATATTATTATGGATTTTTCGTTGTATTAGCATATTCACCACTTATTATGCATTTATCGGCAATTCAGCTTGGTTTCGTATTTTGCGGCTGGGGACTTGCGTTAGCATACGGATCGGCTATATTAGCGCATAAATTAGAAGGGAAATATGAACCAAAAGCTTTGTTAAGATTTAGCTTATTTGTATTTGCGATCCTGTTAATTGCGTTATTCTTTGTGAAAGTAATGTGGTTACAAATTGTTTTTATTGTTTTATCTGGATTAGCATCTGGATTAAATAACGCTTTATATACAAGTTATGTCATGGATATTTCACCTTATGAAAGATCTATTACGTCTGGTGTATACAATTTCGTCCGTTGGCTTGGCGGAGCGATTGCTCCTATTTTATCTGGAATTATCGGTCATGTAATTTCGCCACAAAGTCCATTTTTAGTGGGGGGAATCGTTGTATTAGTTGGTTGTATCATAATTTTGATTCCTGTTCGAGAAGGTTCCAAATTAGAAGCAGAAACCCTTTCTTAAGAAAGGGTTTTCTTTATTGTTAAATATAGTATTTTTACAATTTGCGAACAAAAACAATTTTACCAAAATATATTTTCGGTATTTTTGTACTTTTAACTATACATTTTGTATGTTTTGTTTTATTTTTGTTAGGGGACATTAATGATGTCCCTATTATAAATTTGCAGCGAAAGGCGTGATTGTACGATGGAACTATGGTTCACTGAAAAACAAACAAAACATTTTGGAATTACGGCGCGTATTAACCGCACATTACATACGGAGCAAACAGAATTTCAAAAGCTTGATATGGTTGAAACTGAAGAATTTGGAAATATGCTTATTTTAGATGGCATGGTTATGACAACAGAAAAGGACGAGTTCGTGTATCATGAAATGGTAGCACACGTACCTTTATTTACGCATCCCAACCCTGAGAACGTATTAGTTGTTGGCGGTGGTGATGGCGGTGTAATCCGTGAAGTATTAAAGCACCCAAGTGTAAAGAAAGCAACACTTGTCGAAATCGACGGTAAAGTAATCGAGTACTCTAAACAGTACTTACCATCAATTGCAGGTGCGTTAGATAACGAGCGCGTTGAAGTAAAAGTAGGAGACGGTTTCCTACACATCGCAGAAAGCGAAAATGAATATGACGTAATTATGGTTGACTCTACAGAGCCAGTAGGACCAGCAGTAAACTTATTTACAAAAGGATTCTACGCTGGAATCTCTAAAGCGTTAAAAGAAGACGGTATTTTCGTTGCTCAAACGGACAACCCTTGGTTTACACCAGAGTTAATTTCAACTGTGTTTAAAGACGTAAAAGAAATCTTCCCAATTACACGTCTATACACAGCAAACATTCCAACTTACCCAAGTGGACTTTGGACATTCACAATCGGATCTAAAAAACACGATCCATTAGAAGTAAGCGAAGAGCGTTTCCACGAAATCGAAACGAAATATTACACAAAAGAACTGCATAAAGCAGCATTCGCATTACCTAAGTTCGTTGGGGATTTAATTAAATAATAAAAGTGGAGTCGACTATTCAGGCCTGACGGCTAATGTTGTTTCACACAGAAAGTGCTTTTTACTTTCTTGTGTAGAAGGTTTTTAGGCACGAGGTCTTGGAAGACAATAGATGAAAGTGTAAGTAGCTCATTTAAGGTGCACGTCCAAAAGATTTGAGCATGCTAGTTGCTTACACTTCTATAAATAAAATAATCTTCTCATCGTTAAAAGAAGATTGAGGTAAATCGAGAAAGAGGAGTACAGCACTCCAAATTTGAGAAATAATGAAAGGTTGGGATACCTTAAGTTCCACATAAGGAGGAAAAGAATATGCGTTTTGATGAAGCTTATTCAGGTAAAGTATTTATTAAAAGTCATCCAAGTTTTGAAGAGTCAGAGGCTGTTATTTACGGGATGCCAATGGATTGGACAGTAAGCTACCGTCCAGGTTCTCGTTTTGGCCCTGCACGTATTCGTGAAGTATCACTTGGACTAGAAGAATATAGTCCATATTTAGATCGTGAACTAGAAGAAGTAAGATATTATGATGCTGGCGATATTCCGTTACCATTCGGAAATCCACAGCGTAGTATAGACATGATTGAAGAATATGTAACAAAACTATTAGATGCCGGTAAGTTTCCACTAGGTCTCGGCGGTGAGCACCTAGTGTCTTGGCCAATTTTTAAGGCAATGGTAAAAAAATATCCGGATTTAGCAATCATTCATATGGATGCTCATACTGATTTACGTGAGTCATATGAAGGGGAACCTTTATCTCACTCTACACCAATTCGTAAAGTGTGCGATTTAATTGGTCCGGAAAACGTATATTCTTTCGGAATTCGTTCTGGAATGAAAGAAGAATTCGAATGGGCGAAAGAAGTGGGCATGAACCTATACAAATTTGACGTATTAGAACCGTTGAAAGAAGTATTACCAAAACTTGCAGGACGCCCAGTCTATGTCACAATTGACATCGACGTATTAGACCCAGCACATGCTCCTGGAACAGGGACATTAGAGGCTGGTGGTATCACATCTAAAGAACTATTAGATTCCATCGTAGCAATTGCAAATTCAAATATAAAAGTAGTTGGAGCAGACTTAGTAGAAGTAGCTCCAGTCTATGATCATAGTGATCAAACACCAATCGCAGCAAGCAAATTCGTGCGGGAAATGCTTCTTGGTTGGGTAAAATAAAAGCGGAGCCGACTGTTTAGACCCGGTGGCTAAGGTTTTTTCCTGCAAAAGGTGCTTTTTACCTTTTGGCAGGGAAGGTTCTTAGGGCGCAAGGGTCTAGGAGGCGTAGCTGGATAGAGTAAAAGCGGAAGCGGCTCGTTCAGAATGGGAGTGGGATGGAGCTTCTGACGTAGAGGCGATTTTTGCCTCGTAGGAAGAAGCGAAGCCACCGAGCATTCTAGCCGCTGTAGCTGGATAGAGTAAAAGCGGAAGCAGCTCGAAGCATCCATATATCGGCGATTCGAAACAATACATCGACGCTTCTGCAAAATTCGACATGAGTTTATAAGAAAAAAGGAGCTAGTTCCACCCCATGGAACTAGCTCCTTTTTCTTATGCAACTTTTTCTTCCGAAGTGATTCCGCGAATTTCATCAGCGGAACGAATTGGATACTTACGGAAAATAATTGTTCCGATATAACCAATAATTGTAGTCACAATTCCACATAATATAGCTGCAATCGCTACTTTTATTACATCGTTGAATCCAAAGAGAACAAGGAGTCCTGGAATTGGTGATGCCGTACCAGGTGCATTGTTTACAAGTTGGAATAGGGATGTAATAATACCAGCAAGTGCACCACCGACAAAGTTTGTCGTATAGATTGGAATTGGATTTGCTGCTACGATATCAGCTTGTGTTAATGGTTCAATTGCTACAGCAATTGTATCTTTCTTTGAACAGATCTTTAAACGTTTAAAGAAAATAAAGTTCAGTGGAGCAGAGGCTGCTACAGCGAGACTACCAATAGCCATTGGTAAGCCTGTTAAACCAAGCATAGCAGTGAGAGCCATGGAGCTTAATGGAGATGTAGAGATAACTGTGATGAGCCCGCCAAGCATAATCCCCATAATAATCGGGCTTTCTGTAGTTGCAATTGAAATAATAGAACCAATTTTTCCAAGTGTAGCATTTACAACCGGATCCATAAGCATAGCCATTCCGCGTGAAAGTGGTGCTGCGATGAATAAAATTGCAAGGAATTCCACGCCAGCTGGTAATTTCTTCTCGAGAAATTTCACGACAAAGGCGCAAACATATCCAGCAAAAAAGCCTGGTAAAATCCCAAATCCACTTGTGGCAATACCGATTAAAACAGCATATACAGGAGATACACCAATTGCGAGTGCCACTAGAATTGCAGCTGCGACACCGCTCATGCCACCAGAAGCCTGTCCAACCGACTGCAAAAAGCTATTATGAAACATTTCGCCACCGATATAACGGTGAAATGCTTCAATAAGGAAACTTGCGATTGCAGCGTTGGCCAGAGCACCCATCGCTTTCATTCCGTAAGGAGCACGGTAGCTAAACAGTGTGAAAAGAAAAAGTACAACAAGTAGTAGTGCTAAACCTTGTAAGATAGCCATTTGAAAACTGTCTCCTTTTTGATATTTGTTATAAAAATTTGTATTATTCAATAATAATACAAAAGTTGCTTAAACGGAAAATTTTTTTATTAGGAAAATACTATAAATGCCTCTTTCTTACAATAGTGTAAGGAAAGTGTAAGAGATTTCAATAGAGGATAGTATGCCCTTTTATGTATAATTACAAATATGATTACGTGAATACGAAGCAAGGTATATATAGGAGGTACATGCATGAAATTGGTGATAAAGGTTTTAGCCGTTTTTGCCATTGTTTTAGGTGGTACGGCATATTATTTACAAACAAAAACAGAAGGTGTTCAGGCGTTTGTCGATAACTTCTTTTCAAATAAAGAAATACAAGATTATTACGCGGTTATAAATAAGGGTAAGAAAATAGACGATGAATATTTGTATACATTAAAAGGATATGCAGAAGATGGAAAGCAGCAGACGATTAAAAAGATGGTGAACCGCCAATTGCATCCAGGTGCTTTTATAAAAATTTATGCGAAGGGAATGCAAGGAAAAGGCTGGGCTGAAATTTCAAAAGAAGAAATTCCAGAAAAAGCCTTAAAACAATTACAGAAAGTATAAAAGGAGCGAAGTGTTCACTCCTTTTTTAATGCTTTAAAATTGTAATCGCTGTGTTTGTTTGACCGGAAACAATTTTCACACGTCCACCAATTGGGAAAGTGAAAATTGGAGTTGTATGACCGAAGTTGGCATTTGCAATTACAGGAATGTGAGAAAGCTCCTGTTTCGAATAAATTATCTCTTGGATATCTTCTATGACAGCTTCAGATCCTTTTTGTAGTCGTCCAATCACAATGCCTTTTACATGTTCAAAATCCGGCTGTTGCATGAGAGAGTGTAAGTAACGATCGAAAGTCTTAACTGTAGCTTTTCCTGTGAGAGCATCTTCTTCTAAAAATAATATTTTGTCTCGTAAGCTTGGCATATATGCTGTTCCTTGCAATAAATTGAAGGTACTCATATTGCCACCAACAATTTCACCAACTGCTTCGCCCTCATATATAGAAACATAGCCTTCATTTTGAAAGAAAGTTCGATTTTCTTGGTCCATGTACCAAGAATCATCGCTCCATGTCTCAGCAGGGTGTATTTCTATCGGCTCTTCAGCAGTCAAGCATTTTAAAAAGTAATCAATTGTATAATCAAATCCTTTTTCCATTCCAAATGAAGAGAAATGAGGACCAGAATATGTAATAAGGCCAGTCTTTGTATAAATCGCGTTGCCTAGAGCAGTAATATCAGAATAGCCACAGAGAATTTTGGGATTACTGCGAATCAGATCATAATTTATATGGTTTAGCAGCCCATTGGAATTATATCCTCCAAGTGTTGTTAAGATTGCTTTCACATTTTGATCAGCGAAAGCTTCATGAAGGTCATCAATACGGGAAGAAACAGAAGAAGAAGCAAAACGGTCGAGTTCTTCCGCGTTTTTTGAAAATGTAACACGAAAGCCCATATTTGTTAGTCTCTTAATAGCGAGTTCTCGATTGTAATCTGATACAATGCTTAAACTACAAGATGGTGAAATGACTCGAATTTCATCACCTTGTTTTAATTTTGGTGGTATCATTTGAAGCACCCCTTTTAATGATAGAAAATTTAGATTTAAAAGACATTTTATCATAAGAGACGGTTCTTTATAAATTGTTTTTTGAAACAGAGTTTTCCTGATTTTTCAGCAGACAGACACAGGCTTTTTTTGATATGATAGGAAAAGTGATTTATTATAAACTTTATTTAATATCTATAACATGTTGAAAGGTGTGCAAGACGTGGAAAAACAACTTGCAGGCTTGCCAGTGCACGTTCATTTCGTAACAGAAATCCGTGAAGGGGCACGAAAGGAAACTATTGCTTTTGACGCAAATGGTCAATACTATGTAAAAGGTCAAAGTACATACGTAACGTTTCAAGAGCCGAACGAACAAGGCGAAGTGAAGACAATCATTAAAATTCAAGGTGAACAAGTTCTCATCATGCGTTCAGGTGCTGTTTCTATGCGTCAGACGCATGCGAAAGGTGAATGGACAACTGGTACGTATACGAGTGAACTTGGTACGTTTGCATTGCAAACGAAAACCGATAATGTTCTTTTTAAATGGTCGGATGAGAAGAAAAAAGGACAACTCTTTTTAACGTATGCATTGCTTCTAAGTGAACAAGAAGCGGGTCGATATACAATTACGATTAATTTGAAGGAGGCAAAATAATGAACTCTTTAGAACAAGTAAAAGAATTGATTAAAGACGAAATTAAAGCGGCGGTATTAAAAGCTGAATTAGCAACAGAAGAACAAATTCCAAACGTTGTATTAGAATCCCCAAAAGACAAAACGCATGGTGACTTCTCTACAAACATGGCGATGCAACTTGCGCGTGTTGCGAAAAAAGCACCTCGTATGATTGCAGAAGAGCTAATTGCAAACTTCGACAAAGCAAAAGCTTCTATTGAAAAAATTGAAATTGCTGGTCCTGGTTTTATTAACTTCTACATGGATAACAGTTACTTAACAGACCTAATTCCGGCAATTGTTACAGCTGGCGAGGCTTACGGTGAAACAAACACTGGTAAAGGTGAAAAAGTACAAATTGAGTTCGTATCTGCAAACCCAACAGGTGATCTTCACTTAGGACACGCACGTGGTGCAGCAGTAGGTGACACATTATGTAACGTATTAGCAAAAGCAGGATACGATGTATCTCGTGAATACTACATTAATGATGCTGGTAACCAAATTCATAACTTAGCGCTTTCTGTTGAAGCTCGTTACATGCAAGCATTAGGGCTAGAAAAAGAAATGCCAGAAGACGGCTACCATGGTGCGGATATCATTGGTATCGGACAAAGCTTAGCTGAAGAGTTTGGCGATCGTTATGCAAAAGCTGATGCGAAAGAAAGCTACGAGTTCTACCGTAAGTACGGTTTGAAATACGAATTAGCAAAACTTCAAAAAGACTTAGAAAGCTTCCGTGTTAAGTTTGATGTATGGTTCTCAGAAACATCATTATACAAAAACGGAAAAATTGACGCAGCTCTTGCAGTATTAAAAGAGCGTGATGAAATCTTTGAAGAAGAAGGCGCAACTTGGTTCCGCTCAATGACTTACGGTGATGATAAAAACCGCGTATTAATCAAAAACGATGGTTCTTACACATACTTAACGCCAGATATCGCGTATCACCGTGATAAATTAGAGCGCGGATTTGATAAATTAATTAACATTTGGGGTGCTGACCACCACGGTTACATTCCTCGTATGAAAGCAGCAATTCAAGCGCTTGGTTACGATAAAGAAACGCTTGAAGTAGAAATCATCCAAATGGTACAACTATACCAAAATGGTGAAAAAATGAAAATGAGCAAACGTACAGGTAAAGCTGTTACACTTCGTGAACTTATGGAAGAAGTAGGCGTGGACGCAATGCGTTACTTCTTCGCAATGCGTAGTAGTGATTCTCATTTAGACTTCGATATGGACTTAGCTGTATCAAAATCTAACGAAAACCCTGTATACTATGCACAATACGCTCATGCACGCGTATGCAGTATTCTTCGTCAAGGCGAAGAACTTGGATTAACTGCAGGCGGAGATGTAAACTACAAACTGGTTGCTTCTGAAAAAGAAGTAGAATTACTGAAAAAACTTGGTGAATTCCCAGCAGTAGTTGCAGACGCAGCGCAAAAACGTCTGCCACACCGCATTACAAGCTATGCATTTGAATTAGCTGCAGCACTTCACAGCTTCTACAATGCAGAAAAAGTATTAAACCAAGATAACTTAGAGTTAAGTAAAGCTCGTTACGACTTAATGCGTGCAGTACGCATCACACTTCAAAATGCATTAGCATTAGTTGGTGTATCTGCGCCAGAGAAAATGTAATAGGTAAAAGAAAAGATACCTATTTTTGTTTAGAAGTGATATACAAGTTGACATAAAGTGAAACTTTAATCAGTGGGGTTTTCATCATCCCCCACTGATTATTAGTTGAACCAATCGGGCTTTTACGAGCAGTAATACTCCCACCTAACTTCTTGGCTTTCACCGAATTTTGAGGTGAGAGTATTATACTGCCGTTAATGCGGGGGAAAAACGTCTGATCAGTCTATAGACTGATCAGACGTCAAAGAAAGAAGCACACCGAAAAACCGTATGGGGAGAACCTCAAGTACGGCTTGATGAGGGGAAGCTGAAGCAGAAAAAGAGATGGCAAAAGCTATCTCTTTTTCTGTTTCAATTTTTTGCTCTAATGTATGTGACAAATATATGTTATGGTGATGAAGCGAAAATAGAAAAACACCAATTAACTATTGATTTTTGGAAACGATTCTAGAATAATAAGTTGTTGGGGGTAAAACTATGAAAAAGCCGTATATGTATTATTAGTTGATGGAATGTTACTAGGGAATGGTATGATTGTTGCAAATAATGTTGTAGCAGCCATGCCAAATACTAAAATAACACTTCATCTAACCAAGTATCTAAACAATTAGTAAGTAATCTTGAAAACTTCTAACCTAGTCAAGAAACTAAGGGTTTTATGTTTAAAATAGTACATATAGTGCAATTAAAGTTTTCATGATTTGATAAAAAATAATGAAAGGATATAAATCTCTCGGTTTTGATATTATCATCATTTATATAAACATCTTGACGTTAAGATTTGATGTTGCTCTAGAAAAGCTAACGCTTCTTAACCAGTAAGTGAATATATATAAGTTCATTTTAATTCTTCGACATAGCCATGGATCCATTAGGCAAATTAATTTTTCTCGACACTCATTTATAGACTCCAAAAATGAAAAGGCTAAATTTCGTATTTCTGCACGATTCACATGAAATTAGTTGACAATCACACACTTTTTTATTTACCCCCAAATTCGTTCCACTTTATTCAGATTTGGAGAATATGACTTTCATCTTCATGTGCAACCAATACTTCGTCCGGAGCGTTTTCTATCACATAGCGCTGATATTGGAACGTTTCTTGTTTTTCCTGTCTGATTGTTTCGATGTGTAGGTCGGTTGTGTAACGAAACACAAAACGTTTTAACATATGGCCAATCTCACCTCAACTCATGATGACAGAAAACGTATCTTCAATGACATCCTTTAGAATACGAGTATCCTAGCATGTTTCACAGCCATAACCTTCTTAGGCTGGTATGCTAAATTCGATTATACGTTGTACTTCTTGTTATTCTTCAGGAGAATAATTATGGAAGTTGACCAAATGCATATTTGCTGTGTGAAGTAGCTCGTCCATACTTGCCCGCACTGAAATTTTTTGTGGTATTGAGCAATCGTTTGCGTTAGATATGAAGAAATTTCGGGAATTCTACGGCATAATAAGACGAATGACTGTCATGAGTTTTATTGTGAATGCTTGTTGAATGGTCTTCTCCTGACTTTGGAGTTGTTGGTCCGTTCATGGGTATTTGTAATTTGAATTCCTTTATCTGTTTTTGTTAAACAATATAGACCAGAAATAACACAGTTTAGATATGTCGGAGAAATGAGATGAATCTATATAAAAAGCAAATTTCAAGTCTCTAAGTAATAGAAGAGTTGAAAAAGAGAAAAAGATGATAATAGCTATCAAACATATTTAAGGAAAATAGCTTAATGACATTGAATAATAAAATCTTTGTCATAGTATGTTTGTACCAGGATTTATCTATATTTAACTTTATAGGGAGGAATCACACAAAGCATGTATTTAAAAAGAATAACTTCGATTTTTTCGATTATAATGATTTTGATGTTTACTATAGGTCAGAGTTTGCTACCTATAATAGCAAATGCACAAGAACTCAATACATTAGGACTTGTAGATAGTTTTAAGATTGATAAAACAGATCTACAGTACGGAGAACGGACTCAAATAACTGTAAACTTCAGTGAAAAAGATGGAATTGAGCTGCAGCCTGGAGACACACTAACATTAACAATGCCTCCAGAACTAAAAGGATTTAATGGAACGATTCAGTTAGATGATTATGGTACTTGTAAAGTAACTGCGGGTACTGTGGTATGTACATTTAATGATAAAGTAGATACACATCAAAATATTAATGGGTTTTTTACTTTTAACGTTCAAGCTACTAATGTAGCGACGGATGAAACAAAAGAAGTTGAAACAAATTTAGGTACAAATTTAGATAAGCAAACGGTAACGATTACTGGTCCGAGCAGTGGTGGCGGTACAGACCCTGGAGAGGGGCCGTTCTTCTACAAAGTTGGTGATATTCAGCCGGATAATACCGATGAAGTACGCTGGTTCTTGAATGTAAACTATAATAAAGCAAAATTAAATACTGATATTATTTTGTCTGATAGTTTGCAAGAAGGCCAAACACTGAATAAAGATAGCTTCTATATATATGTTAATGATAAAGCCTATTTATCACTAACAGACTTTGAGAACCAAGGTTATGGAAAGGTTACGTTTACTAGCGATAACTCATTTAAATTTGTATTTAATAAAGATAAAGCAAGTGGAAACAAATTTGGAATTGGTTATACTGCTGCCATAACGGAAGCCGGAAAGAAACAAGAATTTTTCAAGAACGATTATACGATTGAGTATCAAGTAGAAAACAAAGAACCAGTTGTGGATTCGAATAGTGCCAAAGTCGAAAATATAACATCTAACGGTGGTGCTGAAGGTAACGAGATTCCAAAAGGAACGCTAAAAATTGTTAAATATATTGAAGGAAATGAAGACAAAGTAATACCGAATGTTTCGTTTAAGTTGTATAAAGAGTCTGGTGAACAAGTTGGGGGCGAATATAAAACAAATGACAAAGGGATAATTGAAACTCCTAAATTGCCACCAGGTAAATATTATGTGCAAGAGGTTTCAGCTCCGGACTATATTGATTTCGACCCTCAGACAAAAGTAGAGTTTGAAGTAAAATCAGATGCTGAAAATGGAGTCGAGTTGTCAATTCCGAATAAAGTGAAAACTACATCTGTTTCAGGAACGAAGATATGGAAAGGCGATAATGAGAAAGATCGTCCGAAAGCAATCAAAGTAGACTTACTACAAAATGGTAAAGTGATCGCAACGCAAGAAGTAACAGAAGCAAGCGGCTGGAAATATGAATTCAAAGATTTAAAGGCATACGATGTAGACGGAAAAGCATATAAATATGAAGTAAAAGAACAACCGGTAGACGGATATCAAACAGAAGTAAATGGTTATGACATTACAAATACAAAAGTGGTACAAACAACAAAAGTAGAAGGAACGAAAACATGGAAAGACGACAATTCGAAAGATCGTCCGACGATGATTAAAGTAGACTTGCTACAAAATGGCCAAGTAATCGCAACAAAAGAAGTGAGCGCAGCAAGCGATTGGAAATATGCGTTTACAGATTTAGAGGTATACGATGCAGATGGAAAAGCATATAAGTATGAAGTAAAAGAACAACCGGTAGATGGATATCAATCAGAAGTCAAAGGTTATGACATTACAAATACAAAAGTGGCGCAAACAAAAGTAGAAGGAACGAAGATATGGAAGGACGGAAATGGTGAAGGACGTCCGGAAACAATCAAAGTAGACCTACTACAAAATGGCCAAGTAATCGCAACAAAAGAAGTGAGCGCAGCAAGCGATTGGAAATATGCGTTTACAGATTTAGCGTTATACGATGCCGAAGGTAAGGCATACAAGTATGAAGTGAAAGAACAAGCCGTAGACGGATATGAATCAAAAGTAAACGGTTATGACATCACGAATACAAAAGTAGGTCAAACAAAAGTAGAAGGAACGAAGACATGGAAAGACGATAATGCGAAAGATCGTCCGACAATGATTAAAGTAGACTTACTACAAAATGACAAAGTAATCGCAACACAAGAAGTAAGTGAAGCAACAAAGTGGAAATATGAATTCAAAGATTTAGCGTTATACGATGCCGAAGGTAAGGCATATAAGTATGAAGTGAAAGAACAAGCCGTAGACGGATATGAATCAAAAGTAAACGGTTATGACATCACGAATACAAAGGTAGGCCAAACAAAAGTAGAAGGAACGAAGATATGGAAGGACGGAAATGGTGAAGGGCGTCCGGAAACAATCAAAGTAGACCTACTACAAAATGACAAAGTAATCGCAACAAAAGAAGTGAGCGCAGCAAGCGATTGGAAATATGCGTTTACAGATTTAGCAGCATACGATGCCGAAGGTAAGGCATACAAGTATGAAGTGAAAGAACAAAAAGTAGATGGATACCAAACAGAAGTGAATGGTTATGACATCACGAATACAAAGGTAGGCCAAACAAAAGTAAAAGGAACGAAAACATGGAAAGACGATAACGCGAAAGATCGTCCGACGATGATTAAAGTAGAGTTACTACAAAATGGTCAGGTCATCGCAACACAAGAAGTAAGTGAAGCAACAGGCTGGAAATATGAATTCAAAGATTTAGTGTTATACGATGCCGAAGGTAGGGCATATAAGTATGAAGTAAAAGAACAAGCAGTAGACGGATATCAAACAGAAGTAAACGGTTATGACATCACGAATACAAAGGTAGGCCAAACAAAAGTAGAAGGAACAAAAACGTGGAAAGACGACAATTCGAAAGATCGTCCGAAGATGATTAAAGTAGACTTGCTACAAAATGGCGAAGTAATCGCAACACAAGAAGTAAGTGAAGCAACAGGTTGGAAGTATGAATTTAAAGATTTAGCGTTATACGATGCTGAAGGTAAGGCATATAAGTATGAAGTAAAAGAACAACCGGTAGATGGATATCAATCAAAAGTCAAAGGTTATGACATTACAAATATAAAAGTGGCGAAAACAAAAGTAGAAGGAACGAAGACATGGAAAGACGACAATGCGAAAGATCGTCCGACAATGATCAAAGTAGACCTACTACAAAATGGCGAAGTAATTGCGACACAAGAAGTAAATGAAGCAACAGGTTGGAAGTATGAATTTAAAGATTTAGCGGCATACGATGCCGAAGGTAAGGCATATAAGTATGAAGTAAAAGAACAAGCTGTAGACGGATATCAAACAGAAGTACATGGTTATGACATTACGAATACAAAGGTAGGTCAAACAAAAGTAGAGGGAACGAAAACATGGAAAGACGATAATTCAAAAGATCGTCCGACAATGATTAAAGTAGACTTACTACAAAATGGCCAAGTAATCGCAACACAAGAAGTAAGCGAAGCAACAGGTTGGAAGTATGAATTTAAAGATTTAGCGGCATACGATACCGAAGGTAAGGCATACAAGTATGAAGTAAAAGAACAGCCGGTAGACGGATATCAATCAAAAATCAAAGGTTATGACATTACGAATACAAAGGTAGGTCAAACAAAAGTAGAAGGAACGAAGACATGGAAAGACGGAAATGGTGAAGGACGTCCGGAAACAATCAAAGTAGACTTACTACAAAATGGTAAAGTAATCGCAACACAAGAAGTAAGTGAAGCAACAGGCTGGAAATACGAATTTAAAGATTTAGCGGCATACGATGCAGAAGGCAAAGCATATAAGTATGAAGTGAAAGAACAAAAAGTAGATGGATACCAAACAGAAGTAAAAGGTTATGACATCACGAATACAAAAGTAGGCAAAACAAAAGTAGAAGGAACGAAGACATGGAAAGACGATAACGCGAAAGATCGTCCGGAAATGATCAAAATAGACTTACTACAAAATGGCGAAGTGATCGCAACGCAAGAAGTAAGTAAAGCAAGTGATTGGAAATATGAATTCAAAGATTTAGCGGCATACGATGCAGAAGGTAAGGCATACAAGTATGAAGTGAAAGAACAAGCAGTAGACGGATATCAAACAGAAGTAAAAGGTTATGACATCACGAATACAAAAGTTGGTCAAACAAAAGTAGAAGGAACGAAGACATGGAAAGACGACAACGCAACAGGTCGTCCGACGATGATTAAAGTAGACTTACTACAAAATGGCCAAGTAATCGCAACAAAAGAAGTAAGCGAAGCAACAGGCTGGAAATATGAATTCAAAGATTTAGCGGCATACGATGCAGAAGGCAAAGCATATAAGTATGAAGTGAAAGAACAAGCAGTAGATGGATATCAAACAGAAGTAAAAGGTTATGACATTACGAATACAAAAGTAGGTCAAACAAAAGTAGAAGGAACAAAAACGTGGAAGGACGACAATGCGAAAGATCGTCCAAAAACAATAAAAGTAGACTTACTACAAAATGGTCAAGTAATCGCAACGCAAGAAGTAAGTAAGGTGAGCGATTGGAAGTATGAATTCAAAGATTTAGCGTTATACGATGCCGAAGGTAAGGCATATAAGTATGAAGTGAAAGAACAAGCAGTAGACGGATATGAATCAAAAGTAAACGGTTATGACATTACGAATACAAAGGTAGGCCAAACAAAAGTAGAAGGAACGAAGACATGGAAAGACGATAATTCATCAGAACGTCCTAACATAATCAAAGTAGACCTACTACAAAATGACAAAGTAATCGCAACACAAGAAGTAAGTGAAGCAACAAAGTGGAAATATGAATTCAAAGATTTAGCGTTATACGATGCCGAAGGTAAGGCGTATAAGTATGAAGTGAAAGAACAAGCAGTAGACGGATATGAATCAAAAGTAAAAGGTTATGACATTACGAATACAAAGGTAGGCCAAACAAAAGTAGAAGGAACGAAGACATGGAAAGACGATAATTCATCAGAACGTCCTAACATGATCAAAGTAGACTTACTACAAAATGACAAAGTAATCGCAACACAAGAAGTGAGCGCAGCAAGCGATTGGAAATATGCGTTTGCAGATTTAGCAGCATACGATGCCGATGGAAAAGCATATAAGTATGAAGTAAAAGAACAACCGGTAGATGGATATCAATCAGAAGTAAAAGGTTATGACATTACAAATACAAAAGTGGCGCAAACAAAAGTAGAAGGAACGAAGATATGGAAGGACGGAAATGGTGAAGGACGTCCGGAAACAATAAAAGTAGACCTACTACAAAATGGCCAAGTAATCGCAACAAAAGAAGTGAGCGCAGCAAGCGATTGGAAATATGCGTTTGCAGATTTAGCAGCATACGATGCCGAAGGTAAGGCATACAAGTATGAAGTGAAAGAACAAGCAGTAGATGGATATCAAACAGAAGTAAAAGGTTATGACATCACGAATACAAAAGTTGGTCAAACAAAAGTAGAAGGAACGAAGACATGGAAAGACGATAACGCAACAGATCGTCCGAAGATGATTAAAGTAGATTTACTACAAAATGACCAAGTAATCGCAACACAAGAAGTAAGTGAAGCAACAGGCTGGAAATATGAATTTAAAGATCTAGCAGCATACGATGTTGAAGGTAAGGCATATAAGTATGAAGTGAAAGAACAACCGGTAGACGGATATCAAACAGAAGTAAAAGGTTATGACATCACGAATACAAAAGTAGGCCAAACAAAAGTAGAAGGAACGAAGACGTGGAAGGATGACAATGCGAAAGATCGTCCGGAAATGATTAAAGTAGACTTACTACAAAATGGCCAAGTGATCGCAACGCAAGAAGTGAGCGAAGCAGCAGGCTGGAAATATGAATTCAAAGATTTAGCGGCATACGATGCAGAAGGCAAGGCATATAAGTATGAAGTGAAAGAACAACCGGTAGATGGATATCAAACAGAAGTAAACGGTTATGACATCACGAATACAAAAATCAAGGACGGAACAGGTGAAGTTCCTACAGATCCAGGTAAAGAACCGGGCACAGATCCAGGTAAAGATCCAGGTAAAGAGCCAGGCACAGATCCAGGTAAAGAACCAGGCACAGATCTAGGTAAAGAGCCAGGTACAAACCCAAATAACGATGCCAAAGTTCCACCTACTAAAGAAAATGATAAGCCGACAGTATTACTTCCTAACACAGGAGGAACATCATCAGAAATGATTTCAATTGTTGGAGGTATGGTATTGTTCCTTTTAGGTGGAATTTTATTCGCTCGTCAAAGAATAAAAGAATAAAAAAGCTTTAGATTATTGATTACACTGTAATCTGAGTAGTAGATAAATTAAAAAATTACTATTGATAGTACTCCCTTTAGGTAGATATTCAAAAAAACTTCATGATAAGGTGAAGAAAAGAATGCAACCTGAAGGGGGTCTTTTTTACCGAAAGAAGAGAGCGCTTTCAAAGTGGACTCAATCGGCAGCTCAATAATATGGTCAGCTTTCATAGAGATGAACGGCTTTAAAGTGATAACAAAACCGTCTTTAAGAAGTCCATTATCCATTGAATCATAAATTTAGAATGTAATTTGGTACCTCATGTAATTTAAGGTCAATGCTATATTCCATTAAATTTTGGATGACTGCATAGCCATCTTTACGGTGAAGTTAGAAATAGTATTTTGTAAAACTTTGTTCTTAAATGATTGCAGAGGTAGCTTTTGTTTCTGAAACAAAGGCAGTAGTTCTTGTTAATTCAGCAAAAGTTAATGCATCTGCAGGAATCGTTTTTTCATAATAGAAATGCCTTCTTATTTAGGAATAATAGTTATTGTTACATTTGGTATTCTACATGATAATACCTTGTAATAAATATGCTTTTATGCATATTTATTTTTTCTCAATAAAAAGCCACCGATTAATTGTAAACGGTGGCTTTGAATATGATTAGGCGGCTTTCTGTCCTTGGCTTGCGGCTGGCTTTTGAAGAACATCATAAACACCAGTACCAATGACATCTAACGCCATTTTCATACGCTCAGGTGACATGTTTTCTAGAATGTTATCTTGTGGTGTGTGGTATACCTTTTCAATGTGATAGATAAGTGGATCCCAACTATCTACTCCCATCCAAATGAATAGAGCTGCAGGAATACCCGCGTAAGCAAATGGCACATGGTCACTAGAACCGAATTTTCCTTGCAGAACAAGATCATTATTTAATTGTTTAGCAGCATTTAGTGTAGCATCTGTTACAAGATTCGTAGAACCATCTGGCGTCATTGCGTATAAATTTTTCGCTTTATCATAGCTTGTAGCAACCATATCAGCATTGAAAACACCTAAAATACGATCACGTTCTTGCTTTGATAAGTTGTCAACGTAGTGTTCAGAGCCAAGTAGACCCATCTCCTCTGAGCCAAAAGCAATAAAGCGGATTTCTTTATCGGTTTCTACATTTTGAAACGCACGAGCTAATTCTAATACTAATCCTGTTCCAGAAGCATTGTCATTCGCTCCAGGTGCTCCGATTACGCTGTCATAGTGGGAACTTACAATAACAGCTTTTTCATTTCCAGTGCTGTTTTTCGGTTTCTTTTTCGCGATAACATTTAGAGATTGTAAGTTTGATTCATGTCGTGCTTTTAAAGAAAGAATTGTACTACCTTTTTTTGCTAATTCCTCTTTGAAGGCATTTCCTTGTGCATAAGCAAGACCAAATACAGGGATTGATTGTTTTTTCGTTAATCTTGGATTGAACGTTTGTCCATAGTTGCCGCGCCCACCAATTAAACTATATAAGAGAACGCCTTTTGCACCTTTTGCTACAGCATTTTCTACTTGTTTGTTGTAATCTGCTACTGTTGCGCCTCTTTCAAATAAGACAATTTTTCCATTTACTTCATTTGGAATTTCGTCTAACTTTGTCCCATTTGGCACAAAAATGAGGGGAGCCGTAACAGCTTCAGTTGAAATAAGGGAATTTGGAGCAGCGCCGGCTTGCCAATTTCGTGATTTGGACAACGGTGATTCAATGAACCCTACATATTGATCGGGTACAGCAAATGGTTGGTATTCTACTTCATATCCCATTGACTTTAATTTCATTCCAACATAGCGAGAAGCCCATTGTTCTGATTGTGTTCCACCAGGACGGGGACCAATTGTTTCTGATAAAAAACGGACGTGTTCGATTGCGCGGTTAGCATCAACTTGCTCTGTAATAGATGGAGTTTTAATAGTTTCTGATGGAGAATCAGCTTTTGCTTGTCCAATTGGAGCTAAACTGACAGCGAGTGTTGCAGCAAGCAAAGAGCTTACTATTTTTTGTTTCAATGTTCTCTTCATATATTCCTCTCCCATTCTTCTATTCTATCTGACTGACAAAAGAAGACGGATAACGACTCTATTCTATCTTTTATTTTTTGTATTTTCAATTAATTAAAGTTGAGAAATAAAAGTGAGAATAATTCTGTATGCATATTTGCATATTTTTAGAAGAGATGTATGTGCTATTATTCTAGAGAAAGGTTCGCTTTCATATTGAAGGCCCCTAAATTGCATGAATCTAGTGTACCCAAGCTTTAGATTATGTAGAGAAAAAGAAATTCAGGGTGGGATTTCTTTTTCTCATGCTTGAACCTTTTGAACAAGAGGATTGTCATGTTTCCACATTCCATGGTAATCATTAGAAGCTGTAAGATATCCATATGAAAAAAGAGAAATCACGATTGATTTCTCTTTTTTTGTATAGAAAAAGGAATGCTATGTGCATTCCTTCTATTTCTTATAGCTGAGTTAAAATAATTGGTTCACCACGTGTTACGACAACTGTATGTTCACATTGTGCAACAAGGCTTTTATCTGGTGTTACAAATGTCCAGCCATCATCGCCGCGTTCAATGATGTGATCAGCTTTCATGGAGATAAATGGTTCTACAGCGATAACAAGACCGTCTTTCAGAAGCGCATTATCCATTGGGTCGTAGTAGCTTAAAATATGGTTTGGTGCTTCGTGTAAGCTAAGCCCAATGCCATGTCCTGTTAAGTTTTGGATAACTGCATAGCCATTTTTATGTGCAAAATTGGAAACTGCACGACCGATTTGATTTTGTTTTGAACCAGCTTTTACTTTTTTCATTGCTGCCCAAAACGCGTCTACTGCAGCTTGGCAAAGTTTTTCTTTTTCTTCATCTTGCCCAAGAACAAAAGAAATACCTGTATCTGCATAGTAACCGTCAAGTGCCGCAGATACATCCACATTTACTAAGTCGCCTTCTTTTAATACTTGATCTTTTGGAATACCGTGAGCAACTTCTTCATTGACACTAATACAAGTTACGCCTGGGAAATCATATTCTTTTTCAGGTGCAGAAATGGCACCGTGCTCGTCTAATACTTTTTTGCCGATCAAATCAAGTTCCTTCGTTGTCATGCCTGGTTTCGCTTGCTTTTTCATTTCTTCACGTGCGAGCGCAACAACGCGGCCGATTTTTCGTAAACCTTCTAAATCTTGTTCATTACGAATGATCATAAAAAAAACCACTGTCCTTCCTCGAATGTATATCTTACACGATTGTATCATGTTTGTTTTTGTCCTGCTACTTGCGTGCTATTAGCTCCTCTCTATAAAGGTTTTAAAGAGGTATAGAACATAGTAGTGTGACTCATTTCATAAGGATTTCATGACAACTGTCATATGCATATCATGACGTATCTTACTGTTTTCCATCTCTTCCAATTTATACAATGTAAATATAAGGAACAGCGGAGGTGGAGAGATGGAAAAGATTATCGAAGTAAATGGTGTTTCGAAAACATTTAAACATAAAAAGGCTGTAAATAAAGTTTCATTTCATGTGGAGAAAGGGCAAATTGTTGCACTCCTTGGGCCAAATGGTGCGGGAAAAACAACAACGATCTCAATGATGCTGGGATTAAAAGATCCATCAGAAGGAAGTGTTTCTATATTTGGGAAGAGTCCTAAGCATCGAGATGTTCGTAATCGTCTTGGCGCAATGTTACAAGAGGTAAGTGTGATTGATAGTATATCAGTTGGCGAGGCAATTGATTTGTTTCGTAGTTATTATACGAATCCGGTTGCAAAAGAAACATTGCTTCAGTTATCAAACTTAGAGTCAGAAATAAAGCAACGATGTGAAAAACTATCTGGTGGTCAGAAAAGACGTTTAAATTTTGCGCTCGCACTTGCTGGAAATCCGGATTTATTATTTTTAGATGAACCGACTGTAGGAATGGATATTACGTCTAGAAAGACCTTCTGGGAAACGATTCGAAAGTTAGCAAGTGAAGGGAAAACGATTATTTTAACAACGCATTATTTAGAAGAAGCTGATGCACTAGCGGATCGCATTTTATTATTTGCAAACGGAAAAATCATTGCAGATGGTACACCAGAGGAAATGAAAGCGACGATTTCTCGAAAAACGATTTCATTTTATCCAAAGGAAAAAATTCCGACAGGCTTGCTGAAGGAGTTACCGCATGTTACGGGAGTCCAGTTCCATGAGCAGCGCGTTATTCTCACAACAGATGATACGGATGCTACGTTGCAAGCAATTTATAAAGAGAATTTACCTGTTACAGATATTTCAGTTGAGCGTGGAAGTCTTGATGAAGCGTTTGAACAGTTTATCGCAAATCAGAAGGAGGGAATCGCATGAAAGCATTATGGATGCAATGCAAAATAGAGATTTTACGTACATTCCGCAATAAATTATTTATCT
The DNA here is from genome assembly GCF_017498755.1 of Bacillus sp. XF8. Taxonomy (NCBI): domain Bacteria; kingdom Bacillati; phylum Bacillota; class Bacilli; order Caryophanales; family Bacillaceae; genus Bacillus; species Bacillus sp. XF8. The sequence continues at coordinate 70,656 of NZ_JAGDQK010000011.1, forward strand.
TTTTCTCACTATTAATGCCAGTTATGTTCTATTACATTTTTACGAATGTCATTCAAGTACCACAAAACGGAGATGCTTGGAAAGCGCATTATTTAATTTCGATGGCTACTTTCAGTATTGTAGGAACAGCACTTTTTAGTTTTGGCGTGAGACTTTCTCAAGAAAAGGGGCAAGGATGGACACACCTTTTAAAAATTACACCACTTCCAGAGGGAGCATATTTAACAGCTAAAATTATTGCTCAAACAGTGGTAAATGCTTTTTCAATACTTGTGATCTTTGTTGCCGGCATATTAATTAATAATGTGGAATTAACAATTGGACAATGGATTGGTGCGGGATTATGGCTATTACTAGGTGTGACACCATTTTTAGCACTTGGAACGGTTGTAGGTTCAATTAAGAAAGCAGACGCAGCTGCTGGGCTCGCTAATATTTTAAATATGAGTTTAGCAGTTCTAGGCGGTTTATGGATGCCGATTGAAGTGTTTCCAAAGGTATTAAGAAAAATTGGTGAATGGACACCAACCTATCATTTTGGAAGCGGAGCATGGGATATTGTCGCTGGAAAGTCTATAGGATGGGAAAATACCGCGGTTTTAGGAGGTTATTTCCTTATATTTGTTGTAATATCAATATATATAAGAAAAAGACAGGAAGCGGTATAAATGATGGAGAAAAAGCAGTTTGAACTTTTTCCAAAGCAAATGGGGTTCTTCCCTTATATGTGGTTTGTGTATCTACTATTTCCAATTTACAATTTAACGCAAGTATCGGGATGGAAACTTTTAATGGGGATCGGCATGTTGGTGGTTTTTGTCATCACATACCGTCAGCTTTATTTTGTGAAAAAGACGTTTGTTTTATGGGCATGTATTCAAATGGTGATTATATTCATATTTGCTTTGCTTTATAATCCCTTTATGATCTTTTTTGGTTTTTTTACTGCCAGTGCGATGGGATTTGTACCAAATAAAAAAGTATTTCGAGTGTTGTTTGGTCTTTTGATAGTAATGCTTGGAGCGTTTATATTCGTGTATGTAAAGCAGCTAACAACTACAAGTTTAGTCAATATAGTTCCAATGTTTATTTTAATGCTTCTTACACCATTTGGTATGCGTAACTTTAATCAAAAAAAAATGTTGAAAATGCAATTGAGCCAAGCTAATGAACAAATTAAAGACTTAGTAAAACGTGAAGAACGTCAGCGAATTGCAAGGGATCTTCACGATACATTAGGTCATACATTATCTCTTATTACTTTAAAAAGTCAGCTTGTTGAGAAACTGATTGTGAAAAATCCAGAACGTGCAAGTCTTGAAGCAAAAGAAATTACGCAAACATCACGTACAGCTTTGAAGCAATTACGAGAATTAATTTCAGATATGCGGATGATTACTGTTGAGGAAGAACTTGAGCAAATAAAGGCTATCCTGCAAGCTGCTAATATTTCATTAGAAGTAGAGAAAAAGGCGAGTTCTAGTTCATTATCACCACTTGAACAAAATATTTTAGGAATGTGTTTACGTGAGGCGGTAACGAATGTTGTCAAACATAGTAAGGCAACGGCATGTACAGTTTCTTTATTTGAAACACAAGGAGAACTGACTTTGCAGGTTCAGGATAATGGAGTAGGGTTACAAGTGCAAGGTAAAGATGGAAATGGCATATTAGGTATGAGGGAAAGACTCGCTCTTATTGATGGGACGCTAGAGTTAGATGAAATCAATCGTGGAACGATGCTAACGGTGAAAGTTCCTATTGTAATTAGAACAGGAAAAGATGAGGTGAGAGCATGATTCGAATTATTATTGCTGAAGATCAACGAATGCTACGCGGGGCGCTAGGAGCCCTACTTGATTTAGAAGACGATATTGAAGTGGTTGGGCAAGCAGAGAATGGGGAAGAAGCTTTAAAATTAATTGAAAAACTGCAGCCAGATGTAAGTATTATGGATATTGAAATGCCAATTCAAAGTGGATTGGATGTTGCTGAAACATTACAGAAGAAAAAATTATCATGTAAGGTAATGATTTTAACAACGTTTGCACGACCAGGTTATTTTGAAAGGGCGATGAAAGCTGGCGTTCATGGGTATTTATTAAAAGATAGTCCGAGTGAAGATTTAGCAGCAGCAATCCGTAATGTAATGAAGGGAAAGCGGGAGATTTCTCCTGAATTAATGTTTGGATTATGGCAAGAACAAAATCCATTATCAGATCGCGAGAAAGAAGTACTTTTGTTAGCGAAAGAAGGAAAAACAGCAAATGAAATTGCGAAGGCCCTTTATCTTTCTCCTGGTACAGTACGCAATTATATTTCAGAGGTACTAACAAAGCTAGATGCTAAAAATAGAATTGAAGCTATCACAATAGCAGAGGAAAAGGGATGGATATAGAAAAAGATGTTTACCGGTTATAGTGGTAAACATCTTTTTTTCTTTTTTGAATCTCTATCACTAGAATGTAAAGTGTATGACATAATATAGATTTTGCTTCATTTTTCGACAAAAAATTTGTTATAGTAAGAATAGGTTGCTGTTCTATATTTTGGGCAATTTTACCACTAACAGTCTTAATTACCTCATGTTTATCTACTTTAACAATGATGTCTTGACCATATACTTTGTCATTTTTATATATTTGGAAAAGATATACTTTGGTTTGATTTTCTTGTAAGTTGAAAATCAACATTTTTTCAGTGGTAACTTGTTTTTGTTACGCGTTAGCCTCTTGTACTTCACATTTTAAGTAGTTTTAGCAATATTTCCTACTTTGACGTTTTGTGGTTCATTTTATTTACTAATTATCAAACTAGGTTGAGTAACTTCAACATTCACTTCACTTTTATCAATTTCGGGGCACGAAAATTACTTCTATTGATAAAGGATACAGTAGAACAAAAGTAAGGAATGTACTAGCAACTTTTCTATCACTTATCTCTAACACTTAGAGTATTGTATTTGTATAAGATAATTTACAAGAAAAGTTTGCTGAATGATACATATTATGCAATATTTCATGTCTAAAAATGTCGAAAAACCATTATTCTAGTGGTATGACAACTTGAAAAGTTAGATTTCTGTAATGGGATGGTGAGCTATTATGCACGCAGAAAAGCTGGGAGCCGAAATAAAGAAAATTAGAATGTTAAGAGGTTTAACACAAAAGCAGTTGTCTGATAATATATGTCATCAATCAGAAGTAAGCAGGATTGAGTCAGGAGCAGTATATCCAAGTATGGATATACTTCAAGGGATTGCAGCGAAATTACAAGTTCCCATCATTCATTTTTATGAAGTTCTCATTTATTCTGATATTGAAAGAAAGAAGCAGTTTAAGGATCAAATTCAAATATTGTGTAAGAAGAAGCAATATGCTGAAATCCACAAAATTGTTTCAGAAGAGCTTAAGAAAGAAGAAAGTCACCCTGAATTTAAGCAGTTTCTTCTATGGTATTATCATTTATCTGCTTATGCTTTAAAGAAGGTTAATTTTGAATATTGCATTTCAGAGCTGAAAAATATAATTCATCAGCAGTATGGCGGGGTGGACGTGTTTCAAAATTTATATATTGAAAATTCGATTGCTAGTATTTATGCAGAAAATAACCATTTAGAAAAAGCTATTACATTATTTCAAGATATTTTAAAACAGCTTGAGTCATTACAGAGTGATCAGGATTTTGTTGTTAAAGTTCGATATAATTATGCGAAATCTTTATATTTAAATAACGAATATGAAAAATCGCTCCAGCAAGTAGACAAAGCAATTGAAACGTCGCGTCTTATTGGGAGTATGAAGCTTCTTGGACAACTGTACTACCAAAAGGGAGAGTGCTTAGAGAAATTAATCTATCCGCCGAGTGAAATTACATTTGTTTATGAAAAGGCTTTATTATTTTTTGATTTACTAGATTTACATTCTTACAAAGAAACATTGTTAGCAAAAAAGGACTTAGCTGGTCGTAATGAACGGACAATATTCTCTCACTAATTAAATTTATCCGCTATTCGCGGGCAGTAGGACTCCCACCTCAAGATTCAGGGAGAAATGAGGAAGATAGGTGAAAGATAATTGTCCGTAAATGCCTAATCGGCGAGAGTTAGCCATCAGTGTAGGATTAAGAACCCCCCGCTGATGGAAGTTTCACTTTATATTTTTAAATAATAAAATCATACGAGAATATGCATAATTGCATTTTTTTAAGAAATTATTTCATGATATATTTAGAAAAAATAGAACATAGGGTGATAAGTGATGAAAAAATTTCTTGCATGTGGTTTAATGGCAATAGCAATGCTCGCTGGTGTTGCGTTCGGAGTGAGTCAAGATCACGCATTAACAAATCAACAGGAACAAGTACAATTAGCTTCAGATTTACCATTTGAACATTAAGATAGAAAAAGAACCCATTGATGGGTTCTTTTTTCAGGCTGTGGAGAAGACTTTCTCCACAGCCTGAACGTTACAATTACCATTGTAACGTTGCACCGCTTGTCCGTTTTATTCCTCTTATAGAAGCAAGCTCATCGACTAACTGAAACAGTGCTAAATCTTTTTGTTTGCTCTCAATCATGATATCGAAGTCCTGATTCATGACCTTGGCAATGTGTAAAAAAGGTTTTATAAATGCAGCATCAATATAGTCAGCGTGAGCTCTGAACTCCTTTTCTGACCTCGGTGAAGAAATATGGACTTTAGGAACTGTATGTGTATGATTCCACGTTTCGAAAATAACTGGTAGTAGTTCCTCTAACGGTTCATCACAAATATTTGCTATGTGATGATGATAATCAAAGACAAAAGGAATTCTTTCTTCCTGGCAAATAGCTAATGTTTCAGAAGCTGTATATGTTTTATCATCATTTTCAAGTGTCATTTGCTGTTTGATAGGTGATGGAAGCTTTTTTATATTCTCATGAAAGCGCAGAACTGCTTTTTCTTTGTTACCATATGCACCACCTACATGAATATTAATATAAGAAGAATCCGCTAAACTCATTGCATCTAATACATTATAGTGATATGTCATATCTAACACAGCATTGTCTGTGATATGAGGTTTTTCACTTGTAAATAATGTGAACTGGTTTGGATGAAAGCTAACCCGTAAGTTATGCTCTCGAATTAATTCCCCTATCTTATGCCAAAGTGGTTTAAAGATATTGATATAATCAAAATCGACTTCAGGATGAGTTGCTAGTGGAACAATGGAAGATGATAATCGGTATAATGGAATTTCATGTGCGATATTGTAATGAAGGATACGTAATGTATGCATAAGATTTTGTATTGTAATGTTATATAATTTTTCTTCTCGCTCTTGTTTTCCTAGCTTGCTCCACGTTGTAAATGTCATTGTTTTGGCAGGAGAACAGTCCCACAATGCGACTGCATGTGAGACATATCCAAAGCGTATGATCATGTATGAAACACCTCGTTACTTTGTAAGTTGTGTTATAAGAAAAACGCCAGCAATGTCCCAATCCATTCCTTTCCTTTATCAATAAAAGATAGGGAGGAAACATCTTTCCAAGAAAGTAGTACAGATCCTTCTATGTCTTCATTAATTTTCGTTTTAATTTCTTGTATAAAAGCTGAATCATATAAGAGACAATTTATTTCGTGATTGATATATAAACTTCTCATGTCAACATTAGCTGTTCCAATATCACAAGTATGGTCATCTACCATAATAATTTTTGCGTGAAAGAACCCTTGCTGAAATTCATAAATGTTACAGCCTGCTTTCATCAATTTCCGGCAGTATGGTAATTTAGCTTCGCGAACGAGTGGGTGATCTGCTTTTTGGGGTACAAGAATTGTAATGTGAACACCACGTTTTTTCGCTTGTAATAAAGCATTCATTACTACTTTTCCCGGAATGAAATAGGGTGTGCCAATGTAGAGTTCTTCTTTTGCACTTTCAATAAGTGATACAAATGTTTCCTGTAAATAAGCACCGTCTGTTGGGATAAAGCGTTGTAGCATAGGACCTGGTGCTTGTTTAGGAAAAAATGACGCTTCTTCTAGTAAATCTTCATTTGTATCATCACGCCAATCGTGTAAAAATTGTTTTTGTAAATCTTGCACGCCTTCTCCGGTTAGGCGCAAATGATAATCGCGCCACAAACCCAATTTAGGATTATGCCCTAAATATTCTTCTCCGATATTGAATCCGCCGATATAACCAATTTTCCCATCAATAATCGTAATTTTGCGATGGTTTCTTTGATTTGCGGAAAAAAAGAGAAAAGGAAATTTGATTTTATGACAATATGAAAAAGACACACCGTGCTCTCGCAGTGAACGAATAGATTCATCCGATAAATGATGACTTCCTATACGATCGAGTAGAAGACGTACTTGTATACCTTGCTTTGCTTTTTCAGTGAGAAGCTGTAAAAAATTTTGACTAATTTCATCATTTTTGACAATGAAAAATAAAATATGTATATGATGATTTGCTTGTTGTATATCCATAAATAAATCATTGTATAAATTGGTTCCCCATGTATACAATTTAAAATTGCTTCGTCTTAAAGGAAAAGAGCGGGGCCTTATTTTTTTTAAATGATGTTTCCTTCCAAATAAAAAGTCGAGTAGGACCCATATGACAAAACATATTAGTACGAGAGATAAAAAGAGCATAATCAAATTACCTCCTAAGAATTCATTCTTATATTTTCACCCAAATAAACAGCTTTATGAAAAAATGTGTTGTTGTATAACAAAAAACTGTTGACTGAATGCTCACTCATTATATAATGGGGATAGGGGATATAATTCAGAAAATTATTTATTTTCGAAGATTCTAAAAGAAAGAGGGCTTACAAAGAGAGGGGTAGCATAAAAATGAATAGCTTACTGATCATGAATTGGCTGGCTGCCATTGCTGTTATTGCTTATGCGGGGTATTTGTTTGTATATCTTATACGAACGAGGATGGCCTACATACAATTAGGAAAAAAAGTAGAATTTGATCGCCGCTTTAAAGAACGATGGGATCTTCTGAAGGTTAACGTTTTCGGTCAGAAGAAGTTGCTGAAAGATAAAAAAAGCGGTATCATGCACGTTATGTTTTTTTATGGATTTATTCTTGTCCAATTTGGAGCAATTGACTTCATTTGGAAAGGACTTGCACCAGGATCACATCTTCCACTTGGACCACTATACCCTGCATTTACATTCTTCCAGGAAATTGTCACACTAATGATTTTAATCGCAGTATTTTGGGCTTTTCATAGAAGATACGTTGAAAAGCTGGTTCGTTTAAAACGTAATTTTAAATCAGGCCTTGTTCTTATTTTTATCGGGGGCTTAATGCTTTCTGTACTACTTGGTAACGGTATGGGCATTATATGGCACGGCGAGGAGCTTTCATGGAGCGAACCGATTGCTTCTGGAATTGCTTACGTTTTTTCAGGAATAAATGAAACCGTAGCCATTTCGGTGTTCTATTTCTCTTGGTGGGTGCATCTACTTATTTTGTTAACGTTCTTAGTTTATGTACCACAGTCAAAACATGCACATTTAATTGCTGGACCGGCCAATGTATTCTTTAGTCGTCTTTCTAATCCAGGAAAGCTTGAAAAGATTGATTTTGAAGATGAAACACAAGAAACATTTGGTGTTGGAAAAATTGAAGACTTTAGACAGACTCAGCTCATTGATTTATACGCTTGTGTAGAGTGCGGCCGCTGTACAAATATGTGCCCGGCAACAGGGACGGGCAAGATGTTGTCACCAATGGATTTAATTGTAAAGCTTCGCGATCATTTGACAGATAAAGGGGCAGCGGTGACATCAAAGGTACCATGGGTTCCGGCAGTTGCCTTTAACAATACACAAGGAAATCAGTTAGCGATGATGGCAGCGGGGCAAGGACAACAAGAATCGGCTGCAACGGCACTTGCTTATGATCCAAGCTTGATTGGGGACGTCATTACAGAAGAAGAAATTTGGGCATGTACAACGTGCCGTAACTGTGAAGATCAGTGTCCAGTTATGAATGAGCACGTTGACAAAGTCATTGATTTACGCCGTTATCTCGTTTTAACAGAAGGAAAGATGGATCCAGAAGCGCAGCGTGCAATGACAAATATCGAACGCCAAGGGAACCCGTGGGGGCTGAATCGTAAAGAGCGTGAAACATGGCGTCAAGGCGATGATGAAGTAACAGTTCCGACTGTAAAAGAGAAAACAAAAGCTGGCGAAGAATTTGAATATTTATTCTGGGTTGGATCAATGGGATCGTATGATAATCGCAGTCAGAAAATTGCGATATCATTTGCGAAGCTGATGAATAAAGCTGGCATATCATTTGCGATTCTTGGTAACAAAGAAAAGAACTCTGGAGATACGCCGCGCCGCCTTGGAAATGAATTCGTGTTCCAAGAGATGGCAACTAAGAATATTGAGGAGTTTGAAAAAGCAGGTGTGAAGAAAATCGTTACGATTGATCCGCATGCCTATAACACATTTAAAAATGAGTATCCAGACTTTGGCCTACAAGCAGAAGTCTATCATCATACAGAATTATTAGCACAGTGGGTGAAAGAAGGGCGATTAGAGCCGGTTCACCGCATTGAAGAAACGATTACGTATCATGATTCCTGTTATTTAGGAAGATACAACGAAGTATATGAAGCACCGCGCAGTATTTTAAAAGCAATTCCCGGTGTAAAAGTTGTTGAAATGGAGCGTAATCGTGAAACGGGCATGTGCTGCGGCGCAGGCGGCGGGCTTATGTGGATGGAAGAAACGACAGGCTCGCGTATTAACGTTGCGCGTACAGAGCAAGCACTTGCTGTGAAACCGTCAATCATTGGTACGGGATGTCCGTACTGCTTAACGATGATTAGTGACGGTACGAAAGCAAAAGAGGTAGAAGAGCAAGTTCAGACACTTGATGTAACAGAGATTTTAGAACGCTCTGTAATTGGGTCTAAGAAAGAAGCTATGTAATACGTAAGAATCCATACAACTTTAGAAAGAGGTGCAAGGTTTGCACCTCTTCTCAACGTAGGAGTACCGAGCGGGCGCTCAGCGCCGAAAAAAAGAAATGGGGGAAAGAAACTTGGTAAGAACAGTTATTTTAAGTGCTGCAAGAACACCGGTTGGAAAGTTTGGGGGATCTTTAAAGGATATAAAAGCAACGGAACTTGGAGGAATTGCGATTAAAGCTGCGCTTGAGCGAGCGGATGTTGCTGCAAACGATGTTGAAGAAGTTATATTTGGAGCGGTGGTTCAAGGAGGACAGGGACAAATTCCTTCGCGCCAAGCGGCGAGAGAAGCAGGGATTCCTTGGGAAACTCGTACAGAAACAGTGAATAAAGTTTGTGCATCCGGGCTTCGCTCCGTGACGTTAGCGGACCAAATTATTCGCACCGGAGATCAAACGCTTATTGTAGCGGGCGGAATGGAATCGATGAGTAATAGTCCTTATATTTTACAAGGTGCGCGCTGGGGATACCGGATGGGACATAATGAAGTTGCTGATTTAAATGTAGTAGATGGCTTAACGTGTTCATTTTCTGGCATACATATGGGCGTGTATGGTGGGGAAGTCGCGAAGGAAGATGGGATCTCTCGCGAAGCGCAAGATGAATGGGCGTATCGCAGTCATCAGCGTGCGGTTGCTGCGCAAAAAGAAGGGCGATTTGAAGAGGAAATCGTACCTGTATCTGTACCACAGCGAAAAGGAGACCCAATTGTTGTAGCGAAAGATGAAGCGCCGCGTGAAGATACAACAATTGAAAAGCTAGCAAAATTAAAACCTGTATTTGATAAAACAGCGGCAGTAACAGCTGGGAATGCACCAGGACTAAATGACGGCGGGGCAGCACTTGTATTAATGAGCGAGGACAGAGCGCAGCAAGAAGGAAGAAAGCCGTTAGCGACGATTTTAGCGCATACAGCAATTGCAGTAGAAGCGAAAGATTTTCCGAGAACGCCAGGTTATGTGATTAATGAACTTTTGAAAAAAACAGGTAAGACAGTGGATGAAATTGATTTATTCGAAATCAATGAAGCTTTTGCAGCAGTTGCAATTGCGAGTGCAAATATTGCTGGAATTGATCCGGAAAAAATTAACGTAAACGGTGGCGCGGTTGCTATGGGACATCCAATTGGAGCAAGTGGAGCACGGATTATTGTAACGCTTATTCATGCGCTGAAGCAGCGCGGCGGCGGAATTGGAATTGCTTCGATTTGCAGCGGCGGTGGCCAAGGCGACGCGATTATGATTGAGGTTCATTGATTAAAAGGGGGAGAAAAAATGAGTGTACAAAAAATTGTTGTAATTGGCGCTGGGCAAATGGGTTCCGGCATTGCACAGGTTTGTGCAATGGCAGGATATAACGTGTATATGCAAGATTTGAAGCAAGAACAATTAGATCGGGGATTATCCATTATTACGAAAAATTTAGCTAGACAAGTAGAAAAAGGACGCATGGATGAAGAAGTTAAAGAATCGACTTTAAATCGTCTTACAGCAACACTTGAATTAGATTGTGTAAAAGAAGCAGATCTTGTCATCGAGGCAGCTGTTGAAAAAATGGATATTAAAAAGAAAATTTTCGCGAATTTAGATGAAATTGCACCAGAACATGCAATTTTGGCGACAAATACCTCTTCTTTACCAATTACGGAAATCGCAGCAGTAACAAAGCGTCCAGAGAAAGTAATTGGTATGCACTTTATGAATCCAGTTCCGGTTATGAAACTTGTTGAAATTATCCGCGGACTTGCAACAGACGATGCAGTATACGAAGCAATTGAAGATATTACAAAGAAAATTGGAAAAGTACCTGTTGAAGTGAATGACTTCCCTGGATTTGTTTCTAACCGTATTTTATTACCGATGATCAATGAAGCGGTTTATACGCTATATGAGGGCGTAGCAACGAAAGAAGCAATTGATGAAGTAATGAAGCTCGGTATGAATCATCCGATGGGACCACTAACGTTAGCGGATTTTATCGGTTTAGATACGTGTTTATACATTATGGAAGTTCTGCATGAAGGACTAGGAGATAGTAAGTATCGTCCATGTCCATTATTACGTAAGTATGTAAATGCTGGTTGGCTAGGACGAAAAACAGGTCGCGGCTTCTACGTATACGAATAAGAAGCAAGGCAAGGTAGGTCTCCCTCTTTTTTTACAAAGTAGTGGTCTTACCAGGTGATTGAAGAAGATATATAGCAAATGGAGGCGGGGCATATGAATTTTCATTTTACAGAAGAGCAGCAAATGATGAGGAAGATGGTTCGAGATTTTGCACAAAAGGAAATTGCTCCCTTTGTTCCAAGTATGGAACAAGGGGTGTTTCCTAGAGAGATTTTGACGAAAATGGGTGAGCTTGGACTTATGGGAATTCCAGCACCAGCGAAATATGGCGGTGCCGAAATGGATTTCATTTCTTACATTTTAGCTATCGAAGAATTATCGAAGGTGAGTGCGACAATTGGTGTTATTTTGGCGGTACATACATCGGTTGGAACAAACCCTATTCTATATTTTGGAACAGAAGAACAAAAGCGAAAATATGTTTCCAAACTAGCAACGGGTGAATATTTAGGGGCATTTGCTTTAACGGAGCCGAATGCAGGTTCAGATGCAGGTAGCTTAAAATCAAAGGCTGTAAAACAAGGTGACCACTATGTCATTAACGGATCAAAAGTATTTATTACAAATGGAGGCGAGGCGGATACATATATCGTATTTGCTTCTACGAATCCAGATGCAGGGAAAAGTGGGATTTCTGCGTTTATTGTAGAGAAAGATACGCCAGGATTAATCGTTGGGAAAGATGAACATAAGATGGGGTTGCTTGGATCTCGTACAGTGCAGCTAACATTTGAAGATATGAAAGTGCCAGCAGAAAATCTGCTTGGCGAAGAAGGACAAGGTTTTAAAGTAGCGATGGCGAATTTAGATGTTGGCCGTATTGGTATTGGAGCACAGGCACTCGGAATCGCCGAGGCAGCGCTAGCGTGTGCAGTGGATTATGCGAAGGAGCGTCAGCAATTTGGAAAGCCGATTGCTGCGCAGCAAGGACTTGGCTTTAAACTCGCGGATATGGCTACGAGCGTAGAAGCGGCAAGGTTACTTGTATATAGAGCGGCATCGCTTAGAGCACAAGGACTTCCGTGCGGAAAGGAAGCATCTATCGCAAAGCTATTTGCTTCGAAAACGGCGGTGGATGTCGCAATTGAAGCGGTGCAAGTATTTGGCGGCTATGGTTATACGAAAGATTATCCAGTTGAGAGATTTTTCCGTGATGCGAAAATTTGTGAGATTTATGAGGGAACGAGTGAAATACAGCGACTTGTTATTAGCCGCGCACTATAGGAGAGGGAAGAGAGTGGGGAGGAAGAAAACATGCAGTTCAAATTATCAGAAGAACATGAAATGATAAGAAAAATGGTTCGAGATTTTGCAAGAAATGAAGTGGCACCGACAGCGGCAGAACGCGATGAAGAAGAACGATTTGACCGCGCTTTATTTGATCAAATGGCAGACCTTGGTTTAACAGGGATTCCATGGCCTGAAGAATACGGCGGAATTGGAAGCGATTACTTAGCATATGTGATTGCTGTAGAAGAGTTATCTCGTGTTTGCGCTTCTACAGGTGTCACGTTATCTGCTCATACTTCGCTTGCTGGCTGGCCTATTTTTAAATTTGGAACAGAGGAACAAAAGCAAAAATTTTTACGTCCGATGGCGGAAGGAAAGAAGATTGGTGCATACGGCTTAACGGAACCAGGTTCTGGTTCAGATGCGGGTGGAATGAGAACGACAGCGAAGCGTGATGGAGATCATTACATTTTAAATGGTTCCAAGATTTTTATTACAAACGGTGGTATAGCTGATATTTATGTTGTCTTCGCATTGACTGATCCAGAATCAAAGCAGCGCGGTACAAGTGCATTCATTGTAGAAAGTGATGCACTAGGATTTTCAGTTGGTAAGAAAGAGAGTAAGCTTGGAATCCGCTCTTCACCAACAACAGAAATCATGTTTGAAGACTGCCGTATTCCTGCTGAGAATTTACTTGGCGAAGAAGGGCAAGGATTCAAAATTGCAATGCAAACATTAGACGGTGGACGTAATGGCATTGCGGCGCAGGCTGTTGGTATCGCGCAAGGAGCTTTAGATGCTTCTGTGGAGTATGCGAGAGAACGGCATCAGTTTGGGAAGCCAATTGCCGCGCAGCAAGGAATTGGTTTTAAATTAGCGGATATGGCGACAAATGTAGAGGCAGCACGCCTATTAACATATCAAGCTGCTTGGTTAGAATCAGAAGGACTTCCATACGGAAAAGAATCAGCGATGTCGAAGGTGTTTGCTGGGGATACAGCGATGAAAGTAACGACTGAAGCAGTACAAGTATTTGGTGGTTACGGTTATACGAAAGATTACCCGGTAGAACGCTTTATGCGCGATGCAAAGATTACGCAAATTTATGAGGGAACACAAGAGATTCAAAGACTTGTAATTTCTCGTATGTTAACGAAATAAGAGAAAAAGCGTAGGGATTTTCCTACGCTTTTTCCTTCCAAATGTTAGAGAGAGGTGAAGGGGATGGTTAAGCATAATGTGCATGCGTCTGTAAAAGATGAGAAGTTGGTTGCACTAAGGCGCGAGCAGATGATTAAAGGAGCTGTGCAGCTTTTTAAGCAAAAGGGATTTCCTCGTACAACGACGAGGGAAATTGCAAAAGCTGCCGGGTTCAGCATTGGGACACTTTACGAATATATCCGTACGAAAGATGATGTGTTGTATTTAGTATGCGATAGTATTTATGAACATGTAAAAGAGCGACTAGAAGAAGTGGTATGCACAGAGATAGGGAGCGTTGAAAGTTTAAGAGTGGCGATAACAAATTACTTTAAAGTAATGGATGAATTGCAAGAAGAAGTGTTGATTATGTATCAAGAAGTTCGCTTTTTACCGAAAGAATCTCTTCCGTATGTGCTAGAAAAAGAGTTTCAAATGGTGGGGATGTTTGAAAATATTTTAGAACAGTGCACGAAAAATGGCACATTTACATTAACGAAAAAGGAAATACAGCTGCTCGCTCATAATATTTTCATTCAAGGACAAATGTGGGGATTTAGACGCTGGGCTTTGCAAAAACTGTATACGTTAGAGGAATATACAGAAATGCAAATTCGGTATGTCTTACATGGAGCACATATGGTGCTGAAATAAAAAGCTATATAAATATAAAAACAACCTTTTTTAGGTGGGAGAGAGCGTCCGTCTGAGCATAGAAGCGGTCAGATTCCCTTTCTGCCTCATCCCAAGTGAAAACAGAGAGAGGAAACGAATGCAGGTCACCTTCAGTTCCTCATAACGGTGAATTATATGTCGAAAAATCACAATGAATTTATATAGTCTCTACAGGTTAATCTCGTAAATAATAGTCTGTAATCACTTTTATCGATTCCTCATAAAAGTTTCCCGTTTTTTTTTGTAGCATATTTGTTGGAGTTTTGTTTATAATGAATAGTATGGATTTTTTTAAACAGGCCGTTATATATAGGATTATATTTTAAGAAAGGAAGTGCCGCATAAGTGGATTTTAAGCAATATTCACCAGAAGAGCTAAAAGAATTTTCCATGATTGAAGTTGTACATAGTGTTTTAGAGGATAAAAGACAAGCAACGTCATTCCAGGATTTAGTTCAAGAAATCGCTCAAGTGCTGGGACTATCTCAAGAGCAAGTTGCTGCGAAGATCGCACAATTCTATACAGATTTAAACATTGATGGACGTTTCATCAATTTAGGAGAAAACCGTTGGGGATTACGCAGCTGGTACCCATATGAGCAAATCGATGAAGAAATCTTACCTCAACCAAAGCCTAAGAAAAAACGTAAGGTTGAAGAGGAAGAAGATTTTGATGACTACATTGAAGAAGAGGAAGAAGACTTCGATAGTGAAGACGACAGCGATGACGATGATGTAGAAGATTTGGACGAGGTTCTTGAAGACGACGATGATCTTGATGATTTAGAAGAAGAAGATGAAGAAGAATTCGCTGACGAAGAACTCGAGTATGATGAAACAGAAGAAGAGGAAGAACTGTAGTTCTTGACTTTTCATTATCGTCCATGTAGAATCATTTTTGGGCTCTTTAAAACAGGACGATAATACTTTTAAAGTGTAAATATAAAAGAAAATTGCTCCCTACTTATTACTTTTGGTGATGAGGGGAGCAATTTTCTTTTTTGTTTTTTGTTTAGAAAATAAAAAGAGTCTAACAATAAGATAGATACGTGTTATCTACATACGTTGCGCTTTGCAACGGTGATTATATAACAACAAAGTAGAAGGGAGTACTTTCATGACTAAGTATATTTTCGTAACAGGCGGTGTAGTATCTTCTTTAGGGAAAGGGATTACAGCAGCTTCTCTTGGAAGACTTTTAAAAAATCGTGGTTTAAACGTAACAATTCAAAAGTTTGACCCATACATTAACGTAGACCCAGGGACAATGAGCCCATACCAACACGGTGAGGTATTCGTAACAGATGATGGCGCAGAAACAGACTTAGACCTTGGTCACTATGAGCGTTTCATTGACATTAACTTAAACAAATACAGCAACGTAACAACAGGTAAAATTTACTCTTCTGTTCTTCAAAAAGAGCGTCGTGGTGAATATTTAGGAGGAACAGTTCAAGTTATTCCTCACATTACAAATGAAATTAAAGAACGTGTATATCGTTCAGGCCGTGAAACAAATGCGGACGTTGTTATTACAGAAATCGGGGGAACTGTTGGTGACATCGAGTCTCTACCATTCCTAGAAGCAATTCGCCAAATTAAGAGCGATATTGGTCGTGACAACGTAATGTACATTCACTGTACATTAATCCCGTACTTAAAAGCAGCGGGTGAAATGAAAACAAAACCAACGCAACATAGCGTTAAAGAACTTCGTAGCTTAGGTATCCAGCCAAATATTATCGTTGTTCGTACAGAAATGCCTGTTTCTCAAGATATGAAAGACAAGCTTGCATTATTCTGTGACATCGATACAAAAGCAGTTATCGAAGCGCGCGATGCAGATACTTTATATGCGGTTCCATTATCTCTTCAAGAGCAAAATATGGACCAAATCGTTTGCGATCACTTAAAACTAGACAACCCAGCTGCGGATATGACAGAGTGGACAGCATTAGTAGAAAAAGTACGTAACCTTTCTAAGAAAACAAAAATTGCTCTTGTTGGTAAATATGTAGAGCTTCAAGATGCATATATCTCTGTTGTAGAAGCACTTCGCCATGCAGGTTATTCATTTGATACAGACGTAGAAGTGAAATGGGTAAACGCTGAGCACGTAACAGCAGAAAACGTACAAGAATTAGTTGGTGACACAGACGGTATCCTAGTACCAGGTGGCTTCGGCGATCGCGGTGTAGAAGGGAAAATCGTTGCAATTCAATATGCACGTGAAAATAAAGTTCCATTCTTAGGAATTTGCTTAGGGATGCAACTTGCATCAATTGAATTTGCACGTAACGTAGTAGGATTAGAAGGTGCTAACTCTTCTGAAATTAATCCTGACACACCTTACGCAATTATCGATTTATTACCAGAACAAAAAGATGTAGAAGACTTAGGTGGTACACTTCGTCTTGGTCTATACCCATGTAAGCTTACGCCAGAAACAAATGCTTACAATGCGTATAACGAGCCGGTTGTATATGAGCGTCATCGTCATCGTTATGAGTTCAACAACCAATTCCGTCAAGACATGGAAAATGCAGGCTTCATCTTCTCTGGTACAAGCCCAGATGGTCGCTTAGTAGAAATCATTGAATTACAAGATCACCCTTGGTTCGTGGCAGCACAGTTCCACCCAGAACTTGTATCTCGTCCAAATCGTCCACAACCATTGTTCCATGATTTCGTAAAAGCTTCTATTACGAACAAAGAAAGCAAGTAATAAAAAGGCGTCCAAATTTGGACGCCTTTTTCCTTTACTCATATTCGTCTATCATTTCATCAATTGTAAATTTTAATCCGTGATAAGCAAATAGAGATAAGATTAAACTTGGGAATCCATAACGGTTACCTTCATCATCGGGGATTAAACCTTTGAGCAATTTTGTATCAATATGTACATCTGTGAATTGCTCTAGCGAGACTTGGCCATTTTGGATAGCTGAAATACCAACAATGGAGTGCCCTTCTTCTTGCAGCCCTTTCGCCAATGAAATGATATTTTCATCTGTTGAAAAACGACTGATAAGAAGTACGCGGTCTGCGGAGGTAACCTCTGCTTGATTACCATTTTCTATTAAGCGCTTTGCTTGTTTTAGTGGCTCTGCGCCGTGCAATGCTTCCGAAACAACGCCTTCCATTTCTTTTGTACCGTGTAAATAGACGATGCCATCACCAACTAACGCTTGGGCAAGTAGACGGGCACTATCTTCTATGTTCATCTCTTCTTTTTGAGAAATTCTTGTGAAATAGCCGCTCAGTTGAGTAGAAAAAATTTTTAACATCGTATTGCTCCTTTCGAGTATGTTAGGGCGGCTTTCATTATAGCCTATTTTTTCAGAAAGGCGAAGTAATAGGGCTAGCATAACAAAATAGTAGGCGGTAAAATAAGAAAGAATAGGAAGGAATTTGGTAATGAATAGCGAAAATAAATATCGATATAGATATAAGAAGCTTTTAATCTTGTATTTACTATAGAAAGGTTGGGGATTATGGAAGGGAAAATTTTAATCGTTGATGATCAATATGGCATTCGTGTTTTATTGCATGAAGTGTTCCAAAAAGAAGGTTATCAAACGTTTCAAGCAGCAAATGGATTTCAAGCTTTAGATATCGTGAAAAAGGATAATCCAGATTTAGTTATCTTAGATATGAAAATTCCAGGTATGGATGGTATAGAGATTTTAAAACATGTAAAAGAAATTAATGAAGATATTAAAGTTATTTTAATGACTGCTTATGGAGAGCTTGATATGATTCAAGAAGCGAAAGATTTAGGAGCTTTAATGCACTTTGCTAAGCCATTTGATATTGATGAAATTCGTCAAGCGGTACGAAATGAAATCGCTGTAGAGGCTTAAAAAATGAATTTTTTATAAAAAATATGAAAAAAAGCGTTTACATGGACTGATGAGCAGGTGAATACAGTTGAGTTTTTGAGTACAAGTTGTTATCCTATTGAGTGTAGAAAAAAGTCCGGTATGTAAATATACATGTTTTACCTTATTCTGGTCATACTACCAGCGATAAGAACTTATCGGATACAAAAAACGTTTTTTAGGAGGATTCACCATGCCTTTAGTTTCCATGAAAGAAATGCTAAACAAAGCACTAGAAGGAAAATACGCAGTTGGTCAATTCAACATGAACAACTTAGAGTGGACTCAAGCTATCTTAGCTGCTGCGGAAGAAGAAAAATCTCCTGTAATCTTAGGTGTATCTG
Source organism: Bacillus sp. XF8 (assembly GCF_017498755.1). Taxonomy (NCBI): domain Bacteria; kingdom Bacillati; phylum Bacillota; class Bacilli; order Caryophanales; family Bacillaceae; genus Bacillus; species Bacillus sp. XF8. The sequence continues at coordinate 89,122 of NZ_JAGDQK010000011.1, forward strand.
AGGGTGCAGCTCGTCATATGACTGGTTTCAAAACAGTTGTAGCTATGGTTAAAGCTTTAATCGAAGAAATGAACATCACTGTTCCTGTAGCGATTCACCTTGACCATGGTTCAAGCTTCGAAAAATGTAAAGAAGCAATCGATGCAGGTTTCACATCTGTAATGATCGACGCTTCTCACCACCCATTCGAAGAAAACGTTGAAACTACTAAAAAAGTAGTAGAATACGCACACGCTCGTAACGTATCTGTAGAAGCTGAGCTTGGAACAGTTGGCGGACAAGAAGACGACGTAATCGCTGAAGGCGTTATCTACGCTGATCCTGAAGAGTGTAAACACCTTGTTGAAGCAACAGGTATCGATTGCCTAGCTCCAGCTTTAGGTTCTGTACACGGTCCTTACAAAGGTGAGCCTAACTTAGGATTTAAAGAAATGGAACAAGTTCGTGACTTCACTGGTGTACCTTTAGTACTTCACGGTGGTACTGGTATCCCAACTGCTGACATCACAAAAGCTATTTCTTTAGGTACTTCAAAAATCAACGTAAACACTGAGAACCAAATCGAGTTTACAAAAGCTGTTCGTGAAGTATTAAACAAAGACCAAGAAGTTTACGATCCTCGTAAATTTATCGGACCTGGCCGCGAAGCTATCAAAGCAACTGTTATTGGTAAAATTCGTGAATTCGGTTCTAACGGTAAAGCGTAAGAATAAAATTCCGTTTTGGAAACCGTCTACTCTTTTAGACGGTTTCCTTTCGTTGTATAATGAAAGCGTGAACAAATCTTAAGATTAATTAAATTTCTACATTTCTTCGTATTATCTATATGTGAAGGGAGTTCTCTACTCCTTTTCAATATAAAAGTGGAACATAATGTGCATAGTCCTATTAATAAATGTAATAACGTATCTAGAGCAATCGATGAACAAATCTTGACAGGCAGTTAGTCTTCATCTACTCACTTAAAGTATAACTATTTTTAGGTGAGGTCTTACTGCTTGTTAAGTTCAGGCCAGGGAAGAAAGAAAAGAATATTTTTGTTGATAGTTTGCTGAACGAATGAGATTCTTAAGGAAAGGCTTTCTGTTTTCCTTATTAGAAGGAGAAACTGAAAGTAAATACATTCACAAGAAGGGAGCTCAACATGGAAAAGTTGCTGATTGAAGGTGGACGACCTTTAAATGGATCAATTCGCGTGAGCGGTGCAAAGAACAGTGCGGTTGCTCTAATTCCAGCGACCATTTTAGCTGATACTCCAGTTACCATCGGTGGTGTACCTAACATTTCAGATGTGAAGATGTTAGGGGACCTATTAGAGGAAATTGGAGGAGTTGTAACGTATGGTCAGGAGGAAGAGATGACAGTTAATCCTTCCAAAATGGTTGCGATGCCCTTGCCAAATGGGAAGGTAAAAAAATTACGTGCTTCTTATTACTTGATGGGCGCTATGCTTGGCCGTTTTAAAAAAGCTGTAATTGGGCTTCCTGGTGGATGTCACTTAGGACCAAGACCAATCGATCAGCACATTAAAGGATTTGAAGCATTAGGTGCACATGTGACAAATGAGCAAGGTGCAATCTATTTAAGAGCGGATGAATTACGAGGAGCTCGTATTTATTTAGATGTTGTTAGTGTAGGAGCAACAATTAACATTATGCTAGCAGCTGTGCGTGCAAAAGGTAGAACAGTGATTGAAAATGCTGCGAAAGAACCAGAAATTATTGATGTGGCGACGTTACTAACAAGTATGGGAGCGAGAATTAAAGGTGCTGGTACAGATGTGATTCGTATTGATGGTGTGAATTCTCTGCACGGATGCCACCATTCTATTATTCCAGACCGAATTGAAGCGGGTACGTATATGATTTTAGGAGCGGCGTCTGGTGGAGAAGTAACAGTTGATAATGTAATCCCGCAACATTTAGAGTCAATCACTGCAAAATTACGAGAAGCTGGTGTACAAGTCGAGACGAACGATGATCAAATTACAGTAAATGGGGATCGTAAGTTAAAGATAGTCGATATAAAAACACTTGTGTATCCGGGATTTCCAACAGATTTGCAGCAACCTTTTACAACTCTTTTAACAAAGGCGCATGGAACAGGAGTTGTAACAGATACAATTTACGGTGCTCGTTTTAAACATATTGATGAATTGCGCCGGATGAATGCGCAAATTAAGGTAGAAGGCCGTTCGGCTATTGTGACAGGGCCTGTGCCGTTACAAGGAGCAAAGGTAAAAGCGAGCGACTTACGAGCAGGTGCTGCACTTGTAATTGCAGGATTAATGGCTGACGGAATTACAGAAGTGACAGGGCTCGAACATATTGACCGAGGCTATGAAAATATAGTAGACAAGCTTAAAGGTCTTGGTGCAAACATTTGGCGAGAACAAATGACGCAGCAAGAGATTGAAGAAATGAAAAATGCATAAGGTGCAATGATTGATAGCAATGTGTTTTTTGCTTGTTATTGCAAAAATAAAGATGAAGTGGTGGTGCTTCCGTTAATGGGGGACGAAGAATCACTGCTGACGGAAGCGACACTTTATAGAAAGAAACGGTTCACAAAATACGGCATAAATATTAAGACTTAAAGGAGAGGGATTATTTTGGAAAGAAGTTTATCTATGGAGTTAGTACGTGTAACAGAGGCTGCAGCATTATCATCAGCGCGTTGGATGGGACGCGGAAAGAAAGATGAGGCTGATGGTGCAGCAACATCAGCAATGCGTGATGTATTCGATACAATTCCGATGAAAGGTACAGTTGTAATTGGCGAAGGAGAAATGGATGAAGCGCCAATGCTATACATCGGGGAGAAATTAGGTACGGGATACGGCCCACGTGTCGATGTTGCAGTTGATCCGTTAGAAGGAACAAATATCGTGGCAGCTGGGGGCTGGAATGCACTTGCTGTTATTGCGATTGCGGATCATGGTAATTTGTTACATGCTCCTGACATGTACATGGATAAAATTGCGGTTGGACCAGAAGCGGTTGGTGCAGTTGATATTGACGCACCTATTATTGATAACTTACGTGCCGTTGCAAAGGCAAAGAATAAAGATATTGAAGATGTTGTTGCAACAGTTCTAAACCGACCACGTCACCAAGCGATTATTGAAGAAATTCGTAAAGCTGGCGCTCGTATTAAATTGATTAATGATGGCGATGTAGCTGGAGCGATTAATACAGCATTTGATCGTACAGGTGTTGATATTTTATTCGGTTCTGGTGGTGCACCTGAAGGCGTTCTTGCAGCAGTTGCATTAAAATGCTTAGGTGGAGAAATTCACGGGAAGCTTCTTCCTCAAAACGAAGCAGAGTTAGCTCGTTGCAAAAAAATGGGCATTGAAGATATAAATCGTATTCTTCGTATGGAAGACTTAGTGAAAGGTGACGATGCGATCTTTGCAGCAACAGGTGTAACAGATGGAGAATTACTACGCGGTGTTCAATTTAAAGGCAGCGTTGGTACAACAGAATCTCTTGTTATGCGTGCAAAATCCGGTACAGTTCGTTTCGTCGACGGACGTCATAGCTTAAACAAAAAACCGAATTTGGTTATTAAATAAAAAGTGGAAGCAGCTCGTTCAGAATGGGAGGGGGATGGAGCTTCTGACGAAGAGGCGCTTTTTGCCTCGTAGGAAGACGCGAAGCCACCGGCCATTCTAGCTGCTGGAACTGGATTGTAATAAAAAGCGGAGGTGGCTTAATCAGCTCTGATCTAGCCCTTATCCACATGCTATAAATAGAGAGAAACGGAAGCGATATAAAAGCGGAGACAACTTTTCTTGTCTTCGCTTCTTGTATTTGTGTTACAACGTATTGATTAAAACTAGACAAAAGGGTTACAATAGTGAATATTACCCTACTTGAACTTATTGCCTTTCATTATTATGTATTTGCCTTCCGTATATTTTCCCTTTACCCATGTGAAAAGAGAATAACGTTAAAGTGTGGTGTCTGAATGAATTTGTCAATTGCAGCATTAGAAAACATGAAGTTAAAAGAGTTATATGAGCTTGCGAAAGAATTTAAGATTTCGTATTACAGCAAATTAACAAAGAAAGAGTTAATTTTTGCTATATTAAAAGCTCGTGCAGAAAAAGAAGGTTTCTTCTTTATGGAAGGTGTACTCGAAATTATTCAATCAGAAGGATTTGGGTTCCTACGTCCAATCAACTATTCTCCAAGCTCAGAAGATATTTATATTTCAGCTTCGCAAATTCGTCGTTTTGATTTGCGTAATGGAGATAAGGTTTCTGGTAAAGTACGCCCGCCGAAAGAAAATGAACGCTATTTTGGATTGCTACAGGTTGAAGCAGTAAATGGGGATGACCCAGAATCTGCAAAAGAGCGTGTGCATTTCCCTGCATTAACACCGTTATATCCAAATCGTCAAATGAAATTGGAGACGGAGCCGAAGAAGCTATCAACACGCATCATGGATTTAATTGCACCAGTTGGATTTGGACAACGTGGTTTAATTGTTGCGCCTCCAAAGGCTGGTAAAACGATACTATTAAAAGAAATTGCTCATAGTATCACAACGAACCATCCAGAAGCAGAATTAATCGTACTTTTAATCGACGAACGTCCAGAGGAAGTAACTGATATCGAACGTTCCGTTAAAGGTGATGTTGTAAGCTCTACTTTCGATGAAGTTCCAGAAAATCATATTAAAGTAGCTGAACTTGTATTAGAACGTGCGATGCGTCTTGTAGAACATAAAAAAGACGTTATCATTTTAATGGATAGTATTACCCGTTTAGCGCGTGCTTACAACCTCGTTATTCCACCAAGTGGACGTACATTGTCAGGTGGTATTGATCCAGCTGCATTCCATAGACCAAAGCGATTCTTTGGGGCAGCTCGTAACATTGAAGAAGGCGGTAGCTTAACAATTTTGGCAACGGCACTTGTTGATACAGGATCTCGTATGGATGATGTGATTTATGAAGAGTTTAAAGGAACAGGTAATATGGAACTTCATTTAGATCGTTCGTTAGCTGAGCGTCGTATCTTCCCAGCGATTGATATTCGCCGTTCTGGTACGCGTAAAGAAGATCTATTAATTCCGAAAGAACATTTAGACAAGCTATGGGGTATTCGCAAAACAATGCGTGATACACCAGACTTCGTTGAAAGTTTCTTACGCAAGCTGCGTCAAACGAAAACAAATGAAGAATTTTTACAAAACATTGTTGCAGATTCCAAAAGATATGTAACAACGAAGTAAAGGGAAACGGTGATGACTCGCTTATTTTTATGCTAAGCGAGTTTTTTCATGCTTTTTTGTGAGAGAACCTTAGCCGGTCGGAGCTGAACGAGCCGCTTGCGTTTTTATTTTAAAAAGACAAAAACAGGTAGTTGCAAAATGAAGTTAGCCTTGTTATAATTTCATCATATGTGTTTCATCATTATAGTTGTGATTGCAGCTAAAGATGAAAAACTCTGTTTCGAAAATGATTCAGGGCGGAAGGAGATGAAAAGAATGAAAGCAGGAATTCATCCGGATTACAAGAAAGTTGTATTCATGGACACAAACACAGGCTTCAAATTCTTAAGCGGATCTACTAAAGGATCTAGCGAAACGGTTGAGTGGGAAGATGGAAACACTTATCCATTACTAAAAGTTGAGATCAGTTCTGATTCTCACCCATTCTACACTGGACGTCAGAAGTTTGCTACTGCAGACGGACGTGTTGACCGCTTCAATAAGAAATACGGTCTTAAGTAATAAAAAACATAAAACAGGCAAGTGTATCTATTCGCTTGTCTGTTTTTTTGCGAAAATATTAAACCTTTACCCTACTTTGGATAAAAAAGTAGCTGAAAGGAGAGCTCCATGTACTTAATAAATCAAAACGGTTGGATTGAAGTGATTTGCGGGAGTATGTTTTCTGGAAAATCAGAAGAGCTCATCCGCCGCATACGCCGTACACAATTTGCAAAGCAACATGCAATTGTATTTAAACCATGTATTGATAATCGTTATAGTGAAGAAGATGTTGTATCACATAATGGATTAAAGGTAAAAGCAGTTCCTGTTTCAGCTTCAAAAGATATATTTAATCATATAACAGAAGAAATGGACGTTATTGCAATTGATGAGGTGCAATTCTTTGATGGGGACATTGTGGAAGTGGTGCAAATATTGGCAAATCGTGGCTATCGTGTCATTGTAGCCGGTTTAGACCAAGATTTCCGTGGTCTACCATTTGGACAAGTTCCTCAGCTGATGGCGATTGCCGAGTATGTAACGAAGCTGCAAGCAGTTTGTTCTGTATGCGGATCTCCAGCAAGTCGTACACAGCGTTTAATTGATGATGAACCAGCTTCTTTTGATGATCCAATTATTTTAGTTGGAGCTTCAGAGTCATATGAACCGCGTTGCCGTCATTGTCATGCTGTACCTACAAAACAAAGATAAGTAAAACTCGCTACATAGAGCGGGTTTTTTTCGAAAATAGATGAAGAGTGGGGCGAGCCGTCTTCGCTTTTAAAATAATATCTAGTTCCGGTGGCAAGCTCTTCGCGTCTAAGAACCTCCCGCACTAAAGGTAAAAAGCACCTTTTGTGCGAGAGAACCTTAGCCGGTCAGAGCTGAGCGAGCCACCTCCACTTTTAGATATATCTAGCTCCGGCGGCAAGAATGGTCGGTGGCTTCGCTTCTTCCTGCGAGGCAAAGGGCGCCTCTACGTTAAAAGCTCCATCCCCCTCTCATTCTGAGCGAGCCGCTTGCGCTTTTAAATATAATTTGCGTTTTTTTGATTAAGTACCATATACTATTTGTATTAGATACTAGGATGTTGAGGTGAATGATGTGTTAGATCGTTTGCAAGCTGTAGAAGATCGTTATGAGAAGTTGAACGAGCTGTTAAGTGATCCGGAAGTTATTAGTGATTCGAATAAGCTTCGTGAGTATTCAAAGGAACAATCTGATATTCAAGAAACGGTAGAAGTGTATCGTGAATATAAAGATGTTCGTGAGCAATTACGAGATGCAAAAGCAATGTTAGAAGATAAGTTAGATGCTGACATGCGTGACATGGTAAAGGAAGAAGTTTCTGAACTAGAAGGACAAGAGAAGGAATTATCAGAGCGTCTGAAAATTTTACTTGTTCCAAAAGACCCGAACGATGATAAAAACGTTATCGTGGAGGTGCGTGGTGCTGCTGGTGGCGATGAGGCTGCTTTATTTGCTGGTGATTTATACCGTATGTATAGCCGTTATGCTGAGGTGCAAGGTTGGAAAACTGAAATTATCGAAGCGAGCTATACAGAATTAGGTGGATATAAAGAGATTATCTTTATGATTAACGGTAAAGGCGCTTTCGCAAAATTGAAATTTGAAAATGGTGCACACCGTGTGCAACGTGTTCCGGAAACAGAGTCTGGAGGACGTATCCATACTTCTACAGCAACTGTAGCTGTATTACCGGAAGCAGAAGAAGTAGAAATCGATATTCATGAAAAAGATGTTCGTGTTGATACGTTTGCTTCTAGTGGTCCTGGTGGACAAAGTGTTAATACAACGATGTCAGCGGTACGTTTAACTCATTTACCGACTGGTGTAGTTGTATCTTGTCAGGATGAAAAATCACAAATTAAGAACAAAGAAAAAGCAATGAAAGTATTACGTGCACGTGTTTATGATAAATTTAGACAAGAAGCGCAAGCTGAGTACGATCAAAACCGTAAACAAGCTGTTGGTACGGGAGACCGTTCAGAGCGTATCCGTACGTATAACTTCCCGCAAAACCGTGTTACAGACCATCGAATTGGTTTAACGATTCAGAAGCTAGATCAAATCTTACAAGGTAAGTTAGATGATTTCATCAATGCCTTAGTGATGGAAGATCAAGCGCAAAAGATGGAGGCAGCTGAGTAATGCGCGTCTATGAAGCCCTGAAATGGGCTTCTTCTTTTTTACAGGAAAATGGACGAGATGAAAATGCGGGAGAAATCGTCCTTTGTCATGTATTAAAGACGAACCGAACAGGTTTAATGATGAACATGCGTGAAGAAATATCTGAGGAACAAGAGAAGACGTTTACGAGATTTATCCACAAACATGTAGGTGGGATTCCTGTTCAATATATGATTGGATATGAAATGTTTTATGGTCGTTCGTTTTTTGTAAATGAGGAAGTATTAATACCGAGACCAGAAACAGAAGAGCTCATAGTAGGCGTATTAGATAGAATCCAGCGTATGTTTGGTAAGCGGGAACTTCATGTAGCTGATATTGGTACGGGAAGTGGAGCAATTTCCATTACGCTTGCTTTAGAAAATCAAAATCTTCATGTATATACAGTAGATATTGCACAGGAATCTATTGAAGTTGCGAAAGAAAATGCAAAAGCATTGGGCGCAAATGTAACGTTCTATCATGGTGATTTATTATCGCCGTTTTATGAAACGGGGCAAAAATTAGATGTTGTTGTTTCCAACCCTCCGTATATTCCAGAAGAAGACTGGAGAGGTCTTTCTCCAGTTGTAAAGGAGCATGAACCAAAGCGTGCGCTTGTTGGTGGAGAGGATGGGCTTGATTTTTATCGCCGTTTTATGGAAGAGTTGCCAAACGTCTTGCAAAGAAAAGCAATTGTTGCTTTTGAAGTAGGTATAGGGCAAGGTGAAGATGTGAAAGGATTATTGCAGCAGACATTTCCACATGCCCATGTAGAAGTTGTTTTTGATATTAACGGAAAAGATCGTATGGTCTTTGCGGAGATGGAGTAAGGTAGAACCTTACTCCATTTTTTTATATTGATTTGCTACGCATAAATTACAGCTATGAAAACAAAAAGAGCCCTCCACTCGTTTACTCCTTCTGTTTTTACATGGCATGGGGCGAAAAAGGGTCCTGACCGCATCCGTGCATGGCTAGATGCTCTCTTCCACCCAAAAAAAAGGTTTTAGATCGTTTTTCAATTTATATACTTGAAAGTTTTTCTATAGATTTAGAATTTAATAGTTTAGAAAAAGAGAAGTGTGTCTACACTGTTGACAGAAGGGACGGTGCAAGAGATGAAAAAACAAGCGATTGCCTATTTTCTTTTATTATTAATTGGTGCACAGCTACTTGTGCAGTTTGGATATATGAAAGCTGATGCAAAGGGAAATACCGTTATTCCGAAAGAAGCTGTTCGATTACGTATTTTAGCAAATAGTGATTCAGATAAAGATCAAGCGCTAAAGCGGAAAGTGCGCGATGAAGTAAAGGCACAAATTGATGGATGGGTAGCAGATTTGAAATCGTTTGAGGATGCACGTCGTGTCATTCAAAGTCACATCCCGGAAATTGAAAAAACAGTTGCGAAAACATTAAAACGAGAAGGAAGTAAGGAATCATTTCAAGTTACATTTGGTAAAAATATTAAATTTCCTACAAAAGTATATGGGAACTTTATTTATCCCGCAGGGGAATATGAAGCAGTACTTATTTCAATTGGTAAAGGTGAAGGAGCAAATTGGTGGTGTGTGTTATTCCCGCCGATGTGTTTTCTAGATTTCTCTAGTGGATCAGCTGTAAAAAAAGAAGAGCATGTTGCGAAAGCTGAATCTATTGAGGATGAAGAACAACCAGTGACAGTGCAGAAAGAAAAAGAAGCAGCGGTTGAAAATAAAAATAAAGAAATAGTTTCCAAACAAGCACCTGGAAAAGAAGTATCGAAAAAAGAGGTTACTCCTAAAGAACAAAAAAATGTGAAAGAGACAAAAGAGGAGTCAAAGCAAGAAAAACGTGTGAAACAGGAAGAAATAAAACCTGTGGAAAAGAAACAAGAAAAAACAAATGAAATAGTAGAAGTAGAAGAGCAAGAGGAAGAACCGGAAGTAAAATTGTTTATTGTAGAAGCATTCTCTTCTTTATTTTCTAAATAAGTACTATTTTCTTATCCCTCCTCATATATAGAAGTGAGGGGGGATTGATCGTGAAAAAGACTTACTTTGCTACAAAAAATGATGTTGAAAGATTATATTCTTTTTTCGGACAAGCTAATAAAAAAGATGATAAAATAAATGAGTTATATGAGCAATTTATGATATTGGAAGATGAAGGGGAAATACAGGCTGTAGTTGGTTATGAACAAAAAGGAGACAATGCGCTTGTTCGTTCTTGTTTGTTCACACCTACTGTGGATAACAAGACTTTCCTATATTTTTTTGAAATGTTTTTGCAGTATATGAAAGAGAAAAATATTCAACAATTGTATTTACTCACAAATCATCCACAATCTGTGACGATCTTTCAGTTTTTTCACTTTACAACTGTGAAAAAAGATAAAGTTCCAGAGGATATTCAGCAGCTAGAACATTTTTGTGAAAATATAAAACAGCAGAATGTAATAATACTAAATTGTCAGCTATTCACAAAGTTATCCACTGATTAATCAGGTTTATCCACATTTTGTGGATAAACCTTGTTTGTCTTTTGGATAAATCTCATAGTAAACTAAATATAGACAGTATTTCATGGAAAAAAAGGACGTGGAAAAAAATGCATACAAATATTTGGGTTGTGGATAATGTTGTGGAAATAAAAAAAGATTATCCACAATTACAAGAAGCAGCAAGATTACTAAAGGAAAATGAAGCGATTGCCTTCCCTACAGAAACGGTATATGGGCTAGGGGCAAATGCAATGAATGATGAAGCGATTGCGAAAATTTTTGAAGCGAAAGGAAGACCAAGTGATAATCCATTGATTGTCCACATTGGTGCAAAATCTCAGTTAAAAGGAATTGTTAGGGAAATACCAAAGGTTGCAGAAGTCTTGATGAAACACTTTTGGCCGGGACCTTTAACAATTATCTTACCGAAAAAAGAGGGTATTTCCGAAAAGGTTACGGCCGGTTTAGATACAGTTGGAGTTAGAATGCCGGATCATCCAGTGGCACTTGCTCTTATTGAAGAAGCGAATGTACCGGTTGCAGCACCGAGTGCCAATCGTTCTGGGCGTCCGAGTCCAACTTTAGCATCTCACGTATATGAAGATTTAAATGGGAGAATTGCTGGTATTGTTGATGGCGGTGCAACGGGTGTTGGAGTTGAATCAACGGTAATTGATTGTACAAGTGAAGTACCAACAATTTTACGTCCAGGCGGAATTACGAAGGAGCAATTAGAAGAAGTGATTGGAATTGTTTCGTTAGACCCTGCATTAAAGGATGAAAAAGAAAAACCAAAGGCACCGGGAATGAAATATACACATTATGCACCGAAAGCACCACTTAGTATTGTTGAAGGATCTCGTGATTTTATTCAACAGCTTGTGGATAAGAAGAAAAGTGAAGGATATACAGTTGGTGTATTAACTACAGAAGAGTATCAACATGTGTATAAAGCAGATGTTGTATTGTCTTGTGGTGTGCGAAACGATTTGGCGAGCGTTGCAACCAAATTATACGATGTGCTAAGAACATTTGATGCAAGTGAAGTAGATGTTATTTTTAGTGAGTCGTTTCCGAATGAAGGAATTGGGAATGCGATTATGAACCGTTTAACGAAAGCGGCAGGACATCATATTATTATTGAAGAGTAGATGAGCATGCAACTCGTCTTTCTATAGGAAGATAAATTAAAAAACGGTATAAAAATCTTTCTTTTTAGGTAGAAGAGAGGGTCCAATCATGCCGAGTGAAAACAAAGAGAGAAAATGAGTGCGGGTCACCACTTGCTTTTCATAGCCTGTAATGTGAATGTTGAACAATTAAAATGGATGTATCCCGTAAAAGCCCGATTGGTGAGGGCTAATAATCAGTGGGGATGAAGCCCTTCACTGATTAAAGTTTCACCTTATATAGAAAAATTTCATAGATTCTATTTTTCCTCGGATGAGCATATTGTGAAGTAGCAAGTCCGAGGAGGGTCGAGATGACAATTGAACAACTAGTACCTTTGATTATCATGGCACTTGCCTTAGGAATGGATGCATTTTCTGTAAGCCTCGGCATGGGTATGGTAACGTTAAAAATGCGGCAGATCTTTTATATAGGTATAACAATAGGGATATTTCATATCGTCATGCCGTTTCTCGGTATGATACTAGGTCGTTTTTTATCAGAGAAATTTGGTCATATTGCCACTGTAGCTGGGGCTATTTTGTTAATTGGATTAGGTTTTTATATTGTGTACTCTGCAATTTTAGAAGGGGAAGAGACAAGATCCGCTCCGGTAGGGATAAGTTTACTGGTATTTGCGTTTAGTGTGAGTATTGATAGTTTTTCAGTTGGGCTCAGCCTAGGAATTTACGGAGCGCAAATGATTGTAACGATCTTGCTATTTGGATTGGTTAGCATGATACTAGCATGGGGCGGTTTGCTGATTGGGAGGCATGCAAAGCGTTTGCTTGGTATGTATGGTGAAGTGCTCGGTGGTATCATTCTTGTTGGTTTTGGGCTCACCCTTCTTTTTCCAATATAATTTTGTTATGATGTAAAGAAGTGACAGGAGATATGAAGCGTGGAGACCTTATTAAAATTGTACGTTCGTTTGATGACATTTTTTTTGAGGTGGCTAGGGAGGTTAATTATGTAGGGTGTTATTCTACAAATTGCAGTTCTCGGCTGGATTAAATTGATTCGTGAATAGTAAAGATAAATTCCTTTCTGTGCAAAATATTATTTCTATTCATATTCATTATAATAAAAATCACCCATATATATATAAAGGATGATATGAATGACAAGAGTGAAACAAATTTTTGGTATTATTATTAGCTTTTTCGTTTTTTGGTTTAGTATGCTTGGCATACAAATGTTTGCTGACTTTTTTAATATAGATTCTTTGAAATTTATTGCAGGGAAAACAGAGGATGCCCGTATGTTCTATTCACCTTACCCACTCTTTATCGTATTTGTTATTACACTTCTTTCCTTATATTTCTTTGTTATCAAACTTGGAATGCTAAAGCAATATAAGGTTCCTTTTTTTAGAAAGAAACGAAAAGAAGCCTAAGTTTTAAATGAAAAAGGGATAGAAATCATTAAGAAATATTTTTAAATCTTTTCCCTTCATGAATTACCAACTTATAATAGCGGGGATTTTTTATTGGACAAAAGAAGTCCAGCTTGGGTGATGCTTAAGCTGGGCTTCTTTATGCTATTAAATGAACGAGCCAATTCCACTTTTAAAGATATCCAGCTCCAGTGGCAAGAACGGTCGGTGGCTTCGCGTCTTCCTACGAGGCAAAAAGCGCCTCTACGTCAGAAGCTCCATCCTCCTCCCATTCTGAACGAGCCGCTTCCACTTTTAAAGATATCCAGCTCCGACGGCAAGCTCTTCGTGTCTAAGAACCTTCCGCCCAAAAGGCAAAGAGCGCCTTTGGGGCGAAAGAACCTTAGCCAGTCAGAGCTGAACGAGCCGTCTCCACTTTTAAATAGGCCTTACAAGCTCAAATTGTTCTCCTAATTTTGCGTAGTTGTGTCCTGCTAGTCTGCTTACTGGTTTTAACCCTTCTGCGTGAATGCGTCCGTTTTCATATAAATGTTCTGCAACGTGGAAGCGAACAACGCGGCCGATTAATAGGTCGCACGCTGGAGAGTCTTCTGTTCCACCTAGTGGAATAGCGCGTTCTAGTATGCATTCCATTCGAATATTCGCTTCTTTTACGCCCGGTACTGAGATAACATCGCTTTCGATAGGAGTTAGTTTAGCTAATTCAATTTCACTTTGATTTGGGGGAAGATTTGCGGCAGTCTCGTTGATGGCCCCCACGTAGGATTCATCGGAAATATGTACAACAAATTCACCTTTTTCAATTGCGTTTCGAGAAGTATCCTTTCGCTCTCCTTCTTTTCGTTGCACTGAAACAGAGATGAGCGGTGGATTAGCAGCAACGATATTAAAGTAGCTATATGGAGCACCATTTAAAACCCCGTCTTTTGTAACAGAAGTAACGAATGCTACTGGACGCGGAATAATACTCCCTGTTAATAATTTGTAATTATCTTTTTCTGTTTGTTCATTTGGATTGATCGATAGCATATTTGTAATCTCCCTTCCTCGATATGAATACTTCTTTGTTTGTTTACAAGATAATGAAGGGAAACTCCTGCTAGAAAAATATTTTTTTGACGTTTTTTGTAAATGAGTGAAAAAAAGAAAAGGAGTAGGTTTCAAACTGAAACCTACTCCTTTTCTTAATAAATGTCTTGAAACTGAGATTGTTGATTAAAGTAAAACGTAAGCGCCAGGTCCAGTTAATGCAACACCAACCGCAATAGCAATTAAGATCATGTTATATTCAAATCCGTTTTGTGTTACCCAGTAGCCATTTTTGCCGTGTACAGTAAAGATTGCTACTAGCATTGTACCAACTATAAATAGTGAACCAACCCAAGTTAAGATACCTGCTGCGAATAAGAAACCACCTAATAACTCAGTTGCACCAGCCATAAATGCCATAAATACGCCAGGGCGTAAGCCGATTGATTCCATCCAGCCGCCTGTTCCTTTAAGGCCGTGACCACCAAACCAACCAAATAATTTTTGAGTACCATGACCCATGAATGTAATTCCGATAATAAGACGAATAATAAGAAGACCGATGTTCATCATTTATAAAACCTCCAAAAAGTTATTAACTTACCTTACGTAAGTAATAATAAATCAGTTACTTACTTAAGTCAAGTAACTTTCGGAAAAAATATGAAGAAAATTTTACAAATCAATAACAAAAAATAAAATGCCGTAAAGACCTCTAGACAAGTAGGGGGAAAAAAGAGAAAATATAAGTTAAGAAGTTAATTCGCATTATTGTTATTCAGACAATCTGAATTGACTGGAATTTTACAAAGCGATACAATAAGATTCTATTGGTAATCACGTACTTCATTTCGAAAGCGTTTTTACAATATAATATTTGAAGTATGAAGTCTTACATGTATCGCAATCTTTACTAGAGATTGCCCTATACATTTTCAAGTTAATTATAAGGAGGACTATCCTATGTTTAAAAAATTATTCGGTCTTGGTTCAAAAACAAATGCAGAAACAATCTTAGCTCCATTAACTGGAGAAGTGAAAAATATCGAAGAAGTACCAGATCCAGTATTCGCTGGTCGTATGATGGGTGACGGTGTTGCAATCGTTCCAACTGAAGGTGTAGTTGTATCACCAGTAGACGGTGAAATCGTACAATTATTCCATACAAAACATGCTGTTGGAATTAAAACGAAAAACGGTACAGAAATTTTAATCCACGTTGGTTTAGAAACTGTAAAAATGGAAGGCGAAGGTTTTGAAGCTCACGTATCTGAAGGACAAGCTGTGAAAGCTGGCGACAAATTAATTTCTTTCGATTTAGAATTAATTCGCGAAAAAGCAAAAAGCACAATTACACCAGTAGTTATTACAAATACAGATGCAGCTGAATCTATTAACACAACGGTAGGTGTTTCAGCTACAAAAGGTGCAACAGAAGTAATGAAAGTTACAATGAAATAATTGTTTTTGGATAAGGAATTCGTTTCATATGAAATGGATTCCTTATTTTATCCTGCTATTTGCGGGCAGTAAGACCCCTGCTGATTAAAGTTTCACTTTATTTCATGATGGGACTTTTCGCGTGGATGTTTTAGTCACGTATGTTATTATATTTAGGGCACTTGGAACTAGGGTTTCACATATATGTGGATAAGGCGTATTTCTCTTAGGAAAAATAAAGGAGAAATGCGCTTTTTATATATTCACATTCCTTTTGTTCCATTGTGATGTACGTTATGATGAATGTAGACATTCACCATAAGGAGTGATTTTGGATGAAGCGAGTGTTGTTTGTTTGTACTGGAAATACATGTCGTAGTCCGATGGCAGAGGCGTTACTTCGTCATTATGGGAAAGGGAAATTTGAAGTGAAATCTGCTGGTGTTTTTGCATCCCCTGGAAGTGATGCATCTTCGCATGCGAAAGATGCGTTAGCAGAAAAGGGAATCCCAATTCTTCATGCTTCGCAGCAAATAACGGAAGAATTACTTGAGTGGGCTGATATGGTACTCGCGATGACGGAAAGCCATAAACAACTTGTGCTTGGGCACTATCCAAGTACAAAAGAGAAAGTGCATACATTATATGAATTTGTAGAAGGTACAAGTAAAGATATTTCAGACCCGTTTGGCGGTTCTCTATCTATTTATCAATCGACGTTAGTAGAGATGGAAAAACTTGTACAAACTTTAGTGGAAAAACATTCAGAAGGTTAATGTTTCGTGTATAATACGATATTGGAGATAATCTTGCTTGGAATAAGCAAGTAAGCGTCAAGCTTAGATAGCAATTCAGCAGTGGGGATGAAAGCCTTTACTGCTAGAAGGTGTACTTAAATTTTGGAGGGGTTAAAATGAAAGTAGTAGTAGCATCTGATCATGGTGGAATGAATATCCGCAAAGAAATCGTAAGTTTATTAGAAGAATTGAATATTGAATATATTGATTTAGGATGTGAATGTGAAGCAGGTTCTGTTGATTATCCTGATTTTGCATTTCCAGCGGCAGAAATGGTTGCAAATGGTGAAGTAGACCGTGGGATTTTAATTTGTGGAACAGGTATTGGTATGTCAATTGCAGCAAATAAAGTGCACGGTATTCGCTGTGCGCTAGTACATGATACGTTTAGTGCAAGAGCGACAAGAGAACATAATGATACTAACATGTTAGCGATGGGTGAGCGCGTAATTGGTGCTGGTTTAGCACGTGACATTGCGAAAATTTGGTTAACAACTGATTATGAAGGTGGACGTCACGAAAATCGCGTAGGGAAAATTAAAACATACGAAGCGAAGTAATAGATTTTAACTTCTATTGAGAAGTAATATAATTTGTTGAACCAACCTGTGAAAGGAAGAGGCGTAATGACGGAAATAGTAAAAGTGAAAGAGCAGCTACAAACATCGCTTTCTGATTTTCAAGATCAAACTTCTTTACAAAGCGGTCAAATTTTTGTAGTGGGCTGTAGCACGAGCGAAGTGCTAGGGGAGAGAATTGGAACATCAGGAACGATGGAAGTGGCGGAAGCAATTTTTTCTGAGCTAAAACAATTTCAAAAGCAAACTGGTATAGAGTTGGCATTTCAATGTTGTGAGCATTTAAATCGTGCTTTAGTAGTAGAGAGAGAAGTAGCGATGAAATATCAATTTGAAATTGTAACCGTTACGCCTGTTAGATCAGCAGGTGGTGCCTTAGCAACGTATGCCTATCACAATTTAACAGACCCTGTAGTGGTAGAATTTATAAAGGCAGATGCGGGCATAGATATTGGTGATACGTTTATTGGTATGCATCTAAAACATGTTGCAGTTCCAATTCGTACGCGTGTAAAAGAAATCGGAAATGCGCATGTGACGATGGCTAAAACACGTGCGAAACTTATTGGCGGGGCACGTGCTGTATATGCGGCGGTAGAAGAAACTGTTACCTGTAGCTAAAAGTAGAGAAGAAACCGAGAAATGCATCGTATCTTTATATAATATGTAAAGAGGTATGTAGTCTGACTTCATAAAGGATAAAAAGAAAAGACCGAACTCGGTCTTTTTTTTCTTTTATGATATAGAAAGTCATGTTAGAATGTAGTTGAAAACATGAAGGTTCGAAAGAATTACAACTTGAATTTTCGTTTTTTTCTAGATAAATGAGAAAAAACTATCGGGAATCGGTGTAATTCGTTCAGAAAAGGGGGATTTTGGTGGATCATTTAAAACGTCAAGATGAAAAGGTATTTGCTGCAATTGAAGCAGAACTAGGAAGACAACGTTCAAAAATTGAGCTGATTGCTTCAGAAAACTTCGTAAGTGAAGCTGTAATGGAAGCACAAGGTTCTGTTTTAACAAACAAGTATGCAGAAGGATATCCTGGCAAACGTTACTATGGTGGCTGTGAACATGTAGACGTGGTAGAGGATATCGCACGTGATCGCGTAAAAGAAATCTTTGGTGCAGAGCATGTGAACGTTCAACCACACTCTGGTGCACAAGCGAACATGGCTGTATACTTCACGATTTTAGAGCATGGCGATACAGTACTTGGTATGAACTTATCCCACGGTGGTCATTTAACACACGGAAGCCCTGTTAACTTCAGTGGAGTACAATATAATTTCGTAGAATATGGCGTTGATGCTGACTCACACCGCATCAATTATGATGATGTGTTAGCAAAAGCAAAAGAACATAAGCCAAAACTAATCGTTGCAGGTGCTAGTGCGTATCCTCGTGTGATCGATTTCAAGAGATTCCGTGAAATCGCAGACGAAGTTGGTGCATATTTAATGGTAGATATGGCACATATTGCAGGTTTAGTTGCAGCAGGCTTACATCCAAACCCAGTGCCACATGCACATTTCGTTACAACAACAACACATAAAACATTACGTGGCCCACGCGGCGGTATGATTTTATGTGAAGAGAAATTTGCGAAGCAAATTGATAAATCAATCTTCCCTGGTATTCAAGGTGGACCATTAATGCACGTAATTGCAGCGAAAGCTGTTGCATTTGGTGAAGCATTACAAGAAGACTTTAAAACATACGCACAAAACATCATTAATAATGCACAGCGCTTAGCGGAAGGTCTTCAAAAAGAAGGACTTACACTTGTTTCTGGTGGAACGGACAACCATCTTATCTTAATTGATGTTCGTAACTTAGATATTACAGGTAAAGTTGCAGAGCACGTATTAGATGAAGTTGGTATTACAGTGAACAAGAACACAATTCCATTTGAAACAGCAAGCCCATTTGTAACAAGCGGTGTACGTATTGGTACAGCAGCGGTAACATCTCGCGGCTTCGGTTTAGAAGAAATGGATGAAATTGCAGCAATTATTGCTCATACTTTAAAAAATCATGAGGATGAGGCTGCATTAGAAGAAGCACGTAAGCGTGTAGAAGCATTAACAAGCAAGTTCCCAATGTATACAAATCTATAATAGATTCAAAGAGACTGCTGAAGCATATAGTGTTTCAGCAGTCTCTTTTTAATTTGAACCGCAAACTTTCAATAGATAGTTTTTTAGCATACTTTCTATAAATCATAGTCTTTAATATGGAAGATGGGGAACTGCAGTTTTCCCGGCCTGCGAATAACAGGATAAATAGTCGGAAAGGAACACTTAGATAGTAGATTTTTGGGGGATTTCCACATAGAAGAGCATGGTAGATAAGATAGGACATATATCGCTTCTTAAGTATGTATACAAATCGTGAATAAATTCTGGATATATAATGAAGGATATGACTTCCATAATTGGTAAAGATATTAGATAGGTTTATGATGAATTTAACATTTTTCCAAATTTGCCCTTGAATATTAGTAGCGTTTTCTTTACAATCGTAAATAGTGCAAAACGGCGTGTACGCACGCATGAATATCATCTGAAGGAGAGATTCACATGGGAAAACTGTATGTATTTGATCACCCGTTAATTCAACATAAGATTACATATATTCGCGATAAAAATACAGGTACAAAAGAATTTCGTGAGTTAGTGGATGAAGTAGCAAGCTTAATGGCATTTGAAATTACACGCGACCTTCCACTTGAAGAAATCGAAATTGAAACACCTGTAAGCAAAGCGAAAACAAAAGTGATCGCTGGTAAAAAACTTGGTTTAATTCCAATTTTACGTGCAGGCTTAGGGATGGTAGATGGAATTTTGAAATTAATTCCAGCAGCGAAAGTAGGACACGTTGGTTTATACCGTGACCCGAAAACATTGCAACCGGTAGAATACTATGTGAAACTTCCAACGGATGTAGAAGAACGTGACTTTATCGTACTTGATCCGATGTTAGCAACAGGTGGTTCTGCAGCTGAAGCAATTAACTCTCTGAAAAAGCGCGGTGCGAAGCAAATTAAATTAATGTGTATCGTAGCTGCACCAGAAGGAGTAAAAGTAGTACAAGAAGAACATCCTGATGTTGATATTTATGTAGCGGCATTAGATGAGAAATTAAATGACCATGGTTATGTTGTTCCAGGTCTTGGCGATGCTGGTGACCGTTTATTTGGAACGAAGTAAGACAACAGACGAGAGGGATTCCCTACTCGTCTTTTTTATATGTAAATAAGGAGAGTGGGGGAGGGGAAGATGAAGGTATATATAAATGGTATTTTTTGTATATGCAACATAACTTGCATATACATCACATATACTATAGAAGTCTAACGTCTGAGGAACACTATATTATAGAAGAAAAACGTTATATCGTAAAAATATAATGGTGACAAACTTGTGAACTTTTCCTTCCATTATAAAGAGAAAACTTCTAGAAATTGCATATATTTCACCAGTATTTAGAAGGGGAACGTTTTCATTTTTGGGAAGAAATGACTAATACTCAAATTTTTTGATTTTTTACGATTTCTCGTTGACACTGCTAATACCCTATTGTATGCTAACAACGGGGATAGATGGTAGGGCTTTCAGTGACAAAATTGCATCTATTCCGTGACGAAAAAGTAAACTTTTTATTTTGTATAGGATTTATGCAAAAAAATGAGTTATTATTAACACATCGTGAATGAGGGTTACATATTGGAGGGATGAATCCTTGCAAAAAGACGATCGCAACCCATTGAAAGCATATGCTTTAATGACAGGAATTCTTGCTCAGTTAGTCGGTTCCATTCTTGTTGGAATTTTTGGTGGGCAATGGATTGATAGTAAGGTTGGAACGTTTCCGTTGTTTCTTATTATAGGCTTATTGCTTGGATTAGGAACAGGGATTTACGCAATGATTCGACTCATTCGACATTATTATTCGGGAGAGCAATGATGATAGACGTACATGGACTTGTCCAAAGACAAAAGAAATATATGTACTACTTGCTTGCGCTTTTTGTACTAGGATGGGGCTTTACCTCTTACAAGGATGTATTTCTTGGACTGATTATCGGAACGATTTTCAGTTTTCTTAGTTTGCGCATCATTGCACGTAGAACAGACAAGCTATTAGATCGCGTTACCAATGGAGGGAACGTGAAATTTAAAGCGACAGCTGTCAGTACATATTCAAGATTTGCCACGATTGGGTTATTAATTTTATTTGCAGCGAAATATCAGCATTTAATTGCGATGTGGAGCTTAGGTGTAGGATTGCTGACAGGATATCTTGTCATGATCATAGATTTTCTTTATTTAGAGTATAAGAGCAGGGAAGAGAGGTGAATTACTAGTGGAACACGGTAAATTAGTTGAATTTCTAGGTTTAACGTTCGATTTATCCTCAGTCATGATGGTTACTGTTGCAGCACTTATTGTTTTCATAATCGCTGTTATCGGGACTCGCAGCTTAGCTCTTCGTCCAACAGGAATGCAAAACTTCCTTGAATGGATTTTAGACTTCGTGAAAGGGATCATTAACAGTACGATGGACTGGAAAACAGGTGGACGCTTCTTAACACTTGGCGTTACGCTTATGATGTTTATCTTCGTATCAAACATGCTCGGTCTACCATTCATGTATTCAACAACTGAGGCTGGTGAACATATTGCATGGTGGAGATCGCCAACGTCTGACCCAGCAGTTACATTAACATTAGCCGTGATGGTAGTTACCCTCACCCATTATTATGGAATTAAGATGAAGGGTACAAAAGAATATTTAAAAGGTTATTTCCAACCTATGAAGTTCTTATTTCCTTTAAAGGTTATTGAGGAGTTTGCTAACACTTTAACGTTAGGTCTTCGTCTATTCGGTAACATCTATGCAGGTGAGATTTTATTAGGATTACTTGCTAAATTAGGTGGAAGTGGAGCAGTACTTGGAGCATTGGGTGCTATTGTACCGATGTTAGCGTGGATGGGATTCAGTGTATTCGTTGGTTCAATCCAAGCGTTTATCTTTACAATGTTAACGATGGTTTATATGGCTCATAAAGTAAGTCATGACCATTAATATACTTTAATAAGTAAGTAAAAAAATCTATTTTTTTTATAATACAAAGGAGGACAAATTAAATGAGTTTAGGTGTAATCGCAGCTGCAATTGCAATTGGTTTATCAGCATTAGGTGCAGGTATTGGTAACGGTCTTATCGTATCACGTACAATCGAAGGTGTTGCTCGTCAACCAGAATTAAAAGGCGCACTTCAAACAATTATGTTCATCGGGGTTGCATTAGTTGAGGCACTTCCAATCATCGGTGTAGTTATCGCATTCATCGTAATGAACAAATAAGGGAGACTCCCCTTACATAGATGGCGAAGAGTGTTTTTAGACTTTCTTCGCCATTGCTTTATGAACGAAATGTATGTCTTTTTTTTTCATATAGTAAATTTAGATATCACGAAGGGAGTGAATCCTTGTGCCAACTTTAATTTTAGGAGCTGCCATTCCATTTGGAACGATCGCTTATACATTGGTCGTTTTCCTAATTTTATTAATCATGCTACGTAAATTTGCTTGGGGTCCTTTGATGGGAATTATGAAGGAACGTGAAGAGCATGTTGCTAGTGAAATCGACGCTGCAGAACAAAGCAATGCAGAGGCGAAAAAGTTAGTAGAAGAACAACGTGAAATGTTAAAACAATCACGTGTTGAAGCACAAGAGTTAATCGAAAGAGCGAAAAAGCAAGCAGAAGATCAAAAAGATGTTATTGTTGCTGCTGCAAAAGAAGAAGCAGAATCTATTAAAGCATCTGCCGTACAAGAAATTCAACGCGAAAAAGAGCAAGCGATTGCTGCTCTGCAAGAACAAGTCGCTTCTTTATCTGTTCAAATTGCTTCTAAAGTAATTGAAAAAGAATTAAAAGAAGAAGATCAAGTGAAATTAATTCGCGATTATATTAAAGAAGTAGGAGAAGCGCGATGAGCAATGAGATTGTAGCAAAACGTTATGCTGTCGCTCTTTTTAAAATTGCAAAAGAAAAACACGTATTAGAAATGTTTGAAGAGGAATTACGCCTTGTACAAAACGTTTTTGTAAAGAACGGAGAACTACATAGCTTTTTAACACAACCAAACATTTCAAAGGAGCAGAAAAAAACGTTCCTTTCTAACGTATTCTCTTCTGTTTCTGAATCAATTTTAAATACGTTATATATTTTAGTTGATAACAAACGCATTGAAATCTTGCCTGAAATTGCAAATGAATATGTTGTTCTTGCTAATGAAGAACGTAACGTAGCAGATGCAACTGTATATTCGATTCGTCCTCTATCTGAAGAGGAAAAGCTTAGCGTTGCAGAAGCATTTGCAAAAAGAACAGGAAAAGATGCAATTCGTATTAAAAATGTTGTAGATGAAGATTTACTAGGCGGCATTAAAGTACGCATCGGAAATCGCATTTATGACGGTAGTTTACAAGGAAAGTTAGCACGTATTCAGCGTGAACTTATGAAGAATAGATAGGGGTGAAGCACATGAGCATCAGAGCTGAAGAAATTAGCGCACTGATAAAGCAACAAATCGAGAACTATCAGTCTGAAATCGAAGTTAGTGATGTTGGTACAGTTATCCAAGTTGGTGACGGTATCGCACGTGCTCATGGTCTTGATAACGTTATGGCTGGTGAACTTGTAGAGTTCTCTAACGGCGTTATGGGACTAGCACAAAACTTAGAGGAAAATAACGTAGGTATCATTATTTTAGGACCTTACACAGAAATCCGTGAAGGTGACGAAGTTCGTCGTACTGGTCGCATCATGCAAGTACCAGTAGGGAAAGAACTAATCGGTCGTGTTGTAAACCCATTAGGTCAACCAGTAGATGGTTTAGGCCCAATCAATACAACAAGCACTCGTCCAATCGAAAGCCCAGCACCAGGTGTAATGGATCGTAAATCTGTTCATGAGCCACTTCAAACAGGTATTAAAGCGATCGATGCTCTTGTACCAATTGGTCGTGGTCAACGTGAGTTAATCATCGGTGACCGTCAAACTGGTAAAACAGCAGTTGCACTTGATACAATCTTGAATCAAAAAGATGAAGATATGATTTGTATCTACGTTGCAATCGGACAAAAAGAATCTACAGTACGTAACGTAGTAGAAACACTACGTAAGCACGGTGCATTAGAATACACAATCGTTGTAACAGCATCAGCTTCTCAACCAGCTCCATTATTATACTTAGCTCCTTACGCTGGTGTAACAATGGGTGAAGAGTTCATGTACAACGGAAAACACGTATTAGTAGTATATGATGACTTATCAAAACAAGCAGCTGCTTATCGTGAGCTTTCATTACTATTACGTCGTCCTCCAGGTCGTGAAGCGTATCCAGGGGATGTATTCTACTTACATTCTCGCTTACTAGAGCGTGCAGCAAAATTAAGTGATGCAAAAGGCGGCGGTTCTTTAACAGCGTTACCTTTCATCGAAACACAAGCAGGGGACGTATCAGCTTACATCCCAACAAACGTAATCTCTATCACAGATGGACAAATCTTCTTACAATCTGATTTATTCTTCTCTGGTGTACGTCCAGCGATTGATGCAGGTACTTCAGTATCTCGTGTTGGTGGATCTGCTCAGATTAAAGCGATGAGTAAAGTATCAGGTACACTTCGTCTTGACCTTGCATCTTATCGTGAGTTAGAAGCGTTCGCTCAGTTCGGTTCTGACCTTGATAAAGCAACACAAGCGAAATTAAACCGTGGTGCTCGTACAGTTGAAGTATTAAAACAAGGATTACACAAACCGTTACGAGTAGAGAAACAAGTTGTGATTCTTTACGCTTTAACACGTGGATTCTTAGATGATATCCCAGTAGCAGATATCACTCGTTTTGAAGAAGAATTCCATGCTTGGTTAGATTCAAATGCAGCTGAGTTATTAAGCGAAATTCGCACAACAAAGAAACTTGCGGATGACGAAAAATTTGCTGCAGCAATCAACGGATTTAAGAAAGTATTCGTAGCTTCTGAAGCATAAAAAGCGGAAGCGGCTCGTGCCGCTGGAGCTAGATTATATAAATAGGCAACTCTTACGGGAATTGCTGACGGTTATGTAGAGGAAAAGAGTAGGTGCACCTATTCTTTTCCTTCAATCATGAGCAAGAATATCTTGCAACGTAGATTAGGAAGATGAACCAAAAGGATTCTTACTAATCGTGCCAACTTCCGGAAAAAGGTGGTGAAAACCTGTGGCATCTTTACGCGATATAAAAGCGAAAATTAACTCGACAAAGAAAACGAGTCAAATTACGAAAGCGATGGAGATGGTATCTGCATCGAAGTTAAGTCGTGCAGAGCAAAATGCTAAATCTTTCGTTCCGTATATGGAAAAAATTCAAGAAGTAGTAGCGAGCATTGCACAAGGTAGCAAAGGGATTAATCATCCAATGCTAACAGCGCGTCCTGTAAAACGTACAGGATACATCGTTATTACATCTGATCGCGGACTAGCAGGTGGTTATAACAGTAACGTATTACGTACGGTAAGTAACGTAATTCGTGAACGTCATAATATGGATTCAAACCAATATTCAATTATTGTGCTTGGACGACTAGGACGTGATTATTTAAAACGTCGTGGCTTTAATATTATTGATGAAGTAGTTGGATTATCTGACCACCCATCATTTACAGATATTAAAGATCTTGCTTCTCGAGCAATCGCGATGTTTGCAGATGGTGCTTATGATGAGCTGTATATTTACTACAACCATTTTGTAAGTAAAATTTCACAAGAAGTAACGGAAAATAAAATTTTACCGCTTACGGAAGTGACGTCTGACAAACCGACAACAGCTTATGAATTTGAACCTTCTGAAGAAGATATCTTAAAAGTATTATTGCCGCAATACGCAGAAAGCTTAGTGTACGGTGCATTACTAGATGGTAAAGCAAGTGAACACGCAGCGCGTATGACAGCAATGAAGAGTGCTACAGACAACGCGATGGAAGTTATCGATTCACTTACACTTTCATTCAACCGTGCTCGTCAAGCAGCGATTACGCAAGAAATTACAGAAATCGTTGGTGGAGCGGCAGCGTTAGAATAGTATTAAAAAGGCGGAAGCGGTTCGTTCAGAATGAGAGGGGGATGGAGCTTTTGACGTAGAGGCGTTCTTTGCCTCGCAGGAAAAAGCGAAGCCACCGAACATTCTAACCGCTGTAGCTGGATTCAGTAAAAAGCGGAGGCGGCTTGTCCAGAACAGGAGGGCGTTGGAGCTCCTGACGAAGAGGCGTTCTTTGCCTCGCAGGAAGGTGCGAAACGACCGACTGTTCTAGCCACCGGAGCTAGATTGATAAAAAGCGGAAGCGGTTCTCTCGGAAGAGCCGCCCAAGCTACACTAATAAAAAATGAAAGCCGACTCTCATAGAAAGCTGGCTAATTTAAAGAAAGCTAGGAGGGAACCCGATGAATAAAGGGCGCGTTACGCAAATCATGGGTCCGGTTGTAGACGTTAAGTTTGACGGCGGAAAGCTACCTGAAATCTACAATGCCCTTAGAATTAAACAAGACGCAGTTAACTTAACTTTAGAAGTTGCGCTTCACTTAGGTGATGATACAGTTCGTACAGTTGCGATGTCTTCCACAGACGGACTTGTTCGTGGTACAGAAGTAGAAGATACTGGTAAACCAATCTCTGTTCCGGTTGGTGATGCAACACTTGGTCGTGTATTTAACGTATTAGGTGATGCAATTGATTTAGATGGTGAAGTTGCAGCGGATGTACGCCGTGATCCAATTCACCGTCAAGCACCTGCGTTCGAAGAGTTATCTACAAAAGTAGAAATTCTTGAAACTGGTATTAAAGTAGTAGACTTACTTGCACCATACATTAAAGGTGGTAAAATCGGTCTATTCGGTGGTGCCGGTGTAGGTAAAACAGTATTAATCCAGGAGTTAATTAACAACATCGCACAAGAGCACGGTGGTATTTCTGTATTCGCTGGTGTAGGTGAGCGTACTCGTGAAGGTAACGACTTATATCACGAAATGAGCGATTCTGGCGTAATCAAGAAAACAGCGATGGTATTCGGACAAATGAACGAGCCACCTGGTGCACGTCAACGTGTTGCATTAACAGGTTTGACAATGGCTGAACATTTCCGTGATGAGCAAGGACAAGACGTACTATTGTTCATCGATAACATCTTCCGTTTCACGCAAGCGGGTTCTGAAGTATCTGCCCTTCTTGGTCGTATGCCATCTGCGGTAGGTTACCAACCAACACTTGCAACAGAAATGGGTCAATTACAAGAACGTATTACATCTACAAATAAAGGGTCTATCACGTCTATCCAAGCAGTATATGTACCAGCCGATGACTATACTGACCCAGCACCAGCTACAACGTTCGCTCACTTAGATGCAACAACAAACTTAGAGCGTCGTTTAACACAAATGGGTATTTACCCAGCGGTAGATCCATTGGCATCTACATCTCGTGCACTTTCTCCAGAAATCGTAGGAGAAGAGCATTATGAAGTAGCTCGTCAAGTACAGCAAACTCTTCAACGTTATAAAGAGCTTCAAGATATCATCGCTATCTTAGGTATGGATGAGATCTCTGAAGAAGATAAGTTAGTTGTACAACGTGCTCGTCGCATTCAGTTCTTCTTATCACAAAACTTCCACGTAGCGGAGCAATTTACAGGTCAAAAAGGTTCTTATGTACCTGTAAAAGAAACAGTTCGTGGTTTCAAAGAAATTCTAGAAGGAAAATATGATGACCTTCCAGAAGATGCATTCCGTCTTGTTGGTGGTATTGAAGAAGTTATCGAAAACGCGAAGAAAATGATGGCGTAAGGCCTTAGGAGGGACGAATTATGAAGACATTTCCAGTCAGTATTGTAACTCCTGATGGACCGGTTTACGAAAAAGAAGTAGAAATGGTAAGCGTGAAAGCAGAAAGTGGGGAAATGGGGATCTTACCAGGTCACATTCCAACTGTTGCACCGCTGAAAATTAGTGCGGTTCGTTTGAAAAATGGCGGTCACACTGATTATGTAGCGGTAAGCGGTGGCTTTATCGAAGTTCGTCCAGATAAAGTAACAGTATTAGCACCATCTGCTGAAGAAGCAAACCATATCGATATTCATCGTGCAAACGAAGCGAAGCGTCGTGCTGAGCAACGTATGCAAGATAAACAAGTACATGTTGACTTCAAGCGTGCCGAGCTGGCGCTGCAGCGTGCAGTAAACCGTTTGAACGTTTCCGATATGAAATAAAAAAATCCGTAAAGGTTCATTCCTTTACGGATTTTTTCTTTTACTCTAATATTTTCGGAAAGTAATCTTAGAAAAGAACTGAAATTTATATCATAAAATTTTTCCAAAAATGGTATAATCATTATGTTTTCTGCTTAGAGAATATCGAAAAATAGTAATCTTATAAGTTGTAATGAATACAGTAATTTTACAACTTTGATGGAACAAGGGGATGAGAAATTGATTAGTGAAATGAAACGAGAAGCTTTACAATCATTAAAGGGGAAATGGGGGCTTGGTGTTGGAGCAACCTCTTTATATCTAATTTTAAATTGGATTTTAGGATTTTTGTTAATGGTTATTATAATAATGCCATTTTCACTGTTGAGTGATTTCATAAAAGAATCGGTAAATCCTTTTCAAAGTGAAAGTCTTTCTACGATTTCTATCGTTTTGACTATCATACTAGTAATTTTAGTAAATGTTGTTAATTGTATATCTACTGGTATTACTCTGTATGGGTATAGTAATACAATTTTGCAATTGCGTAGAGGCAATGCAACGATAGATTCTTTATTTGAAGGATTTCGTGGATTTAGAAGAATGCTTCATGCTACGAAAGCGATGTTTTTCATTTTCTTATATACAGGTAGTTGGATTCCTAGTATAATGTTAGGCTTTTCTTCGTTTTTTGAAGAAACTGATAATGTTGGAATTCTAAGCTTATATGCTATTTTGTTATTGGCATCATGTGTTTTCGTCGCTATCAGATATTTTTCATATGCGATGACTTACTTCATCATGATAGATTATCCGGAGTATTCTGCTTTACAAGCAATGAAAGAAAGCAAGAAGATGATGAAAGGACATAAAATGGACTTATTTCTTTTATGGCTTAGCTTCATTGGTTGGGGGATATTACTGTTCTTCTCAGTACTTTTACTTACAGTATTTTTATTTGGAATTGGATTGCTATTTATATTTGGAATTCTATGGCTCATGCCTTATATCTATACAACAACAGCGGTATTTTACGAGAAAATCTCAAATAATGATTATAAAAAAGAAGATACTACTTTCTAAAAAAACCCCAAGCATAAACATTAATTGTTCATGCTTGGGGTTTTTTGTAGGAATTTCATAAATTCTTTACCGCTTAACGGTTTGCTAAAATAATAGCCTTGCATATATTTACAACCATTGTTTTGTAAGAATTGGAGTTGTTCTTTCGTTTCAATTCCTTCTGCAATAACGGAGAGATTTAATGTATTAGCAAGTGAAAGAATTGTTGACACAATCGCTTTTTCTTCTTTGCGATGTTCCGCCATTTGTGTAAATTCTCTTGGAACTTTTAATGTATCAATTGGATAAAGAGATAGATAGGCAAGTGACGAGTAGCCTGTGCCAAAGTCATCAATTGATGTTCGAATTCCATATTCTTTTAATTGTCTCAGCTTTAATAAAGTTTTTTCTTCATCTATCATTGCGATTCGTTCCGTTAATTCGAGTGTTAAGAATTTGGGCTCTAAGTTTGTTTCTTGCAGTATATTTAGAATTACATCGATTAGGTTATCCTGCTGAAATTCTTTTGCTGATAAATTAACGCTCATGTTTAAATCGTAATAGCCGAATCTATGCCATACTTGTAGTTGTTGACAAGCTTGTTTTAACATCCAGTGACTGAGTGGGATCATTTGTATCGTTTCTTCCGCTATTGGAATGAACTCGAATGGAGAGATCATTCCTAGGTCCGGATGCTGCCAACGAATTAACGCCTCTGCACCAATTATCTTTTTTGTGACGACATCGATTTGTGGTTGGTAGACGATAGAGAATTCATGATTTGCTAAGGCAAGCGGTAAGTCTTTTTCAATTCTAGCTTTTCGTTCCATCTTTTTATACAGTTCTTTTGTATAAAAAGAACTACCGTTTTTCCCTTTATGTTTTGTTTCATACATCGCCATATCAGCGTGCTGCAAAATAGACATTGCATCTTCACCATCTTCTGGATAGATAGCGATACCGATACTCGGTGAGATTTGCAGTAGATGATTTTCAATTTCAAATGGTTCATTCATCGACGATAAAATGTTATCTGCAATTCTTTGTACTTCAGAGTCCTCCTCATAGTCTTCCACGAGAAGTGTAAACTCATCTCCAGCAAGCCTTGCAATCTTCACATTTGGTTTTGAAATTTGTTGCAATCGTTTTGCGACAGCAATTAAGAGAAGGTCTCCTACCCGATGTCCAAGGGTATCATTTATAATTTTAAAGCGATCTAAGTCAAGAAACATAACTGCAAAGGAACCTTTTTCTTTTTTCGCTCTTATAATGGCAGATTCAAGGTATTCTTGGAAAGCGCGGCGATTTGCTAGTTCAGTTAATGTATCATGATATGCTAGGAAGTTAATTTGCTCTTGTTGTTGTTTGCTTTCTGTAATGTCTTTAATCATCAGATAAATTCCTGTAATATGTTCCTTTAAAATAATAGGAACAGCTGTAACGTGTAAATAATAAATGTCTCTGTTTTTATGGTATGCTCGTATATCTAAAGAAGTAGAATGTCCTTGTTTTACATAACGAAGGGTATCAATTACTTTTTGGGCATCCTTTTCATAAACAAGGGAATGACAGGGTCTTAGTAATAGCTCATTTGTTTGATAGTCAAGCAATGTAGTTCCAGCATTATTAACATTTAAAAAATTCCCATATAAATCTAATGTGAAAATTGGATCTGGATGATGTTCATATAAAGATTGAAACATTTGCTTACTTTGAAACAATTTATTTTTTTGATCCACTAAATCTTCTGTGCGCAATTCAATTTGTTTTTCTAGTTCTAGACTGAAATGCAGTTGTTTTAGTAAAAGCATTTTATTTTGTCTTCGTACTAACATATGACGAATCAATACAAAGAAAAATGTAACAATAAGCCCAGTTACTAAGGCGGGTGTAAAAACGTTCTCCACTAATATAAATATACTAAGTACAATAACAGATATATATGGTAGCAATAAACGGATTGCTTTACCGGCTTGTGGTGTCAAAAGCACTTGCTCATCATGTTCCTTAATATTTTTTGTGTGAAGTACACATGCAATCGTAATCATCATTAGTACAGCTTGGTAAAGTGGTGAGACCGTAAACATGGAATACTCTGGTGTGAAATATTTAATGTACGCATAAATAGAATCTATACTTGCATACAAAATAAGAGAACTTCCAAGTAGTAGCGAAACCTGTTTTGAAATAAGTGATAGTGACCGAAATAATAAGTTAATTCCTATCAATAGAAATAATAAATTTGCCATCGGATACACAATTTGAATACCCATGTTGATAAGAGATAAGGTAACTATATGAATAGCTTGTTCAATGAGAAGGTAATAACTTAAAGTGAATTGGGCAGTCACAATGATGCAAATATCACATATAGTAAAGAGTTTCTCCCATATATTTTTGTTATACATCATTTTGTATAAAAAGGCGGATACGAAACTTATTATAAATAATAAATAAAAAATATCAGATGGATCAACAAACGTATAATAGTCACGCAGAATTAGCCTCTGATAGGAAACGATAATATCGCCAATGCTATAAAAGATTATACTAATTGTAAACAATATCCAAATTTTAGAAGGATGTTTATCTGCACGCAATGAAAAGTAGAGTAAATAACTACACATTATTACATCGAGGAGAATGGTAGTTGTGCTCGATATTAATTGAAATAGAAACGAGTATCCAGACAAAAAGAGTAAAGAGATATAGTGTACCATCAGATATAGGGATACAAATCCTATCAGGATGGTTACATGTTTGCTTTTTTTTGACTTCACTGAGTTCACCTGCAATATAGACGAGTATATATTGTCCTTTTCTTTATATATTGCATCTTGTCTTTGGAGAAATACTTGAAAAATATTTGCAGTTGTCATATTTTATCTTACACATTTAAGATGCATTGTAAAAATGAAGGAGATTTAAGTGATCATTTAACTAGTTTAAATTACTGTACACCAAGTAACTAAAAGGAGTAACCCTATCATATGTTACTTGGTTTTTCTTTTTCCCAATATATCGACATAGGAATTTGAAGTTTGCTATAATGATGATAATAGTTGCATTATTTAGAAAAATTTAAAAATAATAAATGATGCAGGTGAGACATATTGTTTACTAAGTGAACTTGTTCTTAATTTAGAGGGGAGGGTTTCAGGGTGGCGAATGTATATGAAAATAGTTATATGATTGTTGGTATCTTTTTACTATTGGGCATATTGCTGCCGGTAGTGGCTCTTACGTTAGGGAAGCTGCTGCGCCCACATAAACCAAGTGCAGCGAAGGCAACGACGTATGAAAGTGGAATTGAGCCTTATCATGATGCAAATGTTCGTTTTCATGCTCGTTATTATATTTTTGCATTATTGTTTGTCATTTTTGATGTGGAAACCGTATTTTTATATCCGTGGGCCGTTGCATATGACAAGCTTGGCTTGTTCGCGCTTGTTGAAATGTTGATTTTTGTCATTATGCTACTCGTTGGTTTGGCGTATGCTTGGAAAAAGAAGGTGTTACAATGGCTATAAATTTCGAAGAGCTACATCCACAGGAACGGGCGGAATTAGAGAGAAATATCTTCTTTACAACATTAGAGCAGGTGAAGGGATGGGCGCGTAGTAATTCTTTATGGCCGATGACATTTGGACTTGCATGCTGCGCGATTGAAATGATGGGAGTAGGTTCGTCTCACTATGATTTAGACCGGTTTGGATCATTTTTCCGGACATCGCCGAGACAATCAGATGTCATGATTGTTTCAGGAACAGTGACAAAGAAAATGGCACCAATTGTGCGTCGTTTATACGATCAAATGCCAGAACCGAAGTGGGTTATTGCGATGGGGTCCTGCGCGACAGCTGGTGGCCCATATGTGAACTCGTACGCTGTTGTGAAAGGAGTGGACCAAATCGTACCGGTAGATGTGTACATTCCAGGGTGTCCCCCGAACCCGGCTGCTTTAATTTACGGGATTAATAAATTAAAAGAGAAGATTCGTTACGAAGCAAAGACTGGAAAGCAGGTGACGAATAGATGAGCGATCCAAATAAAGAGATAGAGGATATGAAAAAAGCGGCCGCAAGACATGCAAGAGAAGAAGCGCGGAAACGGCTTGCTGCTAAACATGAGGCGGAAATGTCTACAGATGAGGTACAAGAAGAAGAAAAAGAGAAAGCGCTACCAAAAGATGGTGAGTTAAGTATAGAGGAATTGAAAGCAGCCACATCAGCAAAGCAGAAAGCATCAGAAGGCGGAGAGATATCTGAAGAGGAAAAGGCAAAAGCGAAGGCGAAGGCAGCCGCAGCGGCGAAAGCAAAAGTGGCCGCGCTAACAAAGCAAAAAGCGTCAGAAGGCGGAGTGACATCGGAAGAGGAGAAGGCAAAAGCGAAAGCAAAAGCGGCCGCGCTAGCAAAGCAGAAAGCGTCAGAAGGCGGAGCGACATCGGAAGAGGAGAAGGCAAAAGCGAAAGCGAAGGCAGCCGCAGCAGCGAAAGCAAAAGCGGCCGCGCTAGCAAAGCAAAAAGCGTCAGAAGGCGGAGCGACATCGGAAGAGGAGAAGGCAAAAGCGAAAGCAAAAGCGGCCGCGCTAGCAAAGCAGAAAGCGTCAGAAGGCGGAGCGACATCGGAAGAGGAGAAGGCAAAAGCGAAAGCGAAGGCAGCCGCA
>NZ_JAGDQK010000110.1:0-1679 GCF_017498755.1 Bacillus sp. XF8
CATTTCCAAATGGAAAGTTTTTATTTTTACTATCTTGATAATGATACCCAGGGCCTGAAATAGAATCTTTAAATCTTACTAGTAATAAAGCAAGTTGTTGTGATGGAGGCAGATTTCGTAGGGCTTCTATATCCTCTTTCGACGGAGGTGGTGACACAGCATATGTAGAACCAATATGACCATCATAAGAACCATATAGACCATAACCAATCGTATCTGATCCATGAACGACACTAACTATTCTGTCCTTAAACTCACCGTTATCAGCTTTTTCACGCAAATCAGGTGGTAGTAAATGTTTTGCACTTGGCGCATTCCATGACATACATTTCACACTATCATCAAATGCCGAAACATACTCAGCTAAAGCCCCCCTAAAGAATGACCTGTAACATATACTTCTACATTTTTATCCTTATAGTGTTCGTTGACTTTTTCCATTACTTTTTCAGCTTGTTCAAATTGATTATGATATTCCCATTGTTTATTTTCTTCATTCCAGTATTTCTCTGGATGATTAGCTTCCGTTCCTGGTGCTGTTGGAGGTGGTGCTGGGTCATGTACCCCTTTACTACGCGTAACAAAATAATCAATATCTGTTTCTAAATCCTTCATTCCTTCTCCTGGTTTCATCGGAATCCCTAGAGAATTTTCTACTAGAATCTTGTCCCCTTGGGTTCCCCGAAAAGCTACCATCACTTGTGTTTTTCCATCTACTACTCTTTCAAATACTACAGCATCCATTCCTGTTCGTTCGTCATGGAATGTTTTTCCTTTTTCCCATGTTTGTAAACTTTGACCATCTTTATTAGTAATAACAACTTCTTCATCAATATCTTTATCAGATTTATACGCAGTGTCCGCTAATTGATAAAAAGTAGAATCTAAAACTTCATTTTTATTACTCAAAACATTTCCCCTCCTGCAATATTTGATATATTCTTATAATTAAGATAACATTAATGGAGGATAAATATGGATATTACTATAAAAAAAATTAGTTTTTGTTTATTGTTTATACTTATTTTAAGTATTTTAGGAGGATGTAATATGGATCAAAAAAATAAAGAAGCAACAAAAGAACAACAAGTAATAAAAGAAGCAAAAGAGACAACAGTTAAATACTTTAAAGAAAAACAAGATTTAGATGTAGTAATTACTGGACATAAATTTGGGCCTAAAGACTTACAATCTATTTATATCTCTGGACACGTTAAAGACGATAAAAGTAAAACATTTAACATAACTATTCAATATGGCGGAGACGAATACACAATAGGTTCAATTTCTAAAAGTAAAAGTTTAGAATTAAAATATTAAATTTTTGGACACCTAATGATAAAGGTGTCTTTTCTTCATAAAAAAAATCCCCACACAATGTGCAGGGACAAGTGTAAACTAATACTTTAAAGGTGAACAACCTCATCATAATACATTCGTCCCCCACCGACAAAATAGGGGTCACCATACATGCCCATCAACTCAAGAGATTTTAATACCCTCAAATACCAAAAAACGTTATCCTTTCTAAACAAGATAAATTAGAAAGGATGACGTTTTCTTATGATTCCCTCGATTCAAGATGAACTACTACCATTTGCAGAAGAATTACAACGATATGTTACACCTGTATTCTTAGAAGAACTTGCAAGAGAAATCGGATTTATAAAACGAAAACG
>NZ_JAGDQK010000111.1:0-1671 GCF_017498755.1 Bacillus sp. XF8
AGCTCCGATTGAATATCGAATCTCGATGGCTGCATAGTCTTTTTTTACAGCTGTCCACTTGACGGGGGTAAGACCAGATCCCGTAAATCAATCTGTTCTTTTTTAATCATATGCATAGCTTCCACTCCTGCAAGAATGGATGTAGCTGTGCCAAAAGACTTGAATCCTAACATAGAACGAACACGTTTCTTAATAAAACGATGATCTTGTTCCACTATGTTATTGAGATATCTAACTTGCCTTAGCTATATGCCTTCAGGCATATGCTTTTCTTCTTTCAACGCTCGAATTGCGGGGTTCTTATCTACTGTTATCACGCGAGGTTTGGAAACGTACGAAAAAGCACTTGGCTGCTTGTTTATCTCTTGATTTACTTAGATAAAAATCAATGGTATTCCCTTCTGAATCAACGACACGATATAAATACGTCCATTGCCCTTTTACTTTAATATAAGTTTCATCGACTCTCCAAGAGTCATTTGTTGAGGTAAGGTGATGTCGTACTTTCTCTTCTAATTGAGGTCCATATTGATGAACCCAGCGCATAATGGTTGTGTGAGCAATGGATAATCCTCTTTCCTCCATCATTTCCACCAAGTTACGAAAGCTCAAATTGTACCGCAGGTACCATCTTACTGTTAATAAGGTCAGTTCAGGCTGATAATGTTTCCACTTGAATAGGTTTTGCTTTTCCATACTGATCACGTCCTTTTTTAGAGTAATAGTATCAGTATGTCCAAGTTTCAGAGGTTAGTTATATAAGTCTTATAGTTTTTGCACCAGAACCATTGTATCTTTTATTATTTCCGGATTAGCTAGTGCAGCAGCTATTACAGTCATACTTTCTGTTTTATTTTCGTTCACACTTGCAGGGTCACGAGTTTGGTTCGCAATGAGTCGAGATGGATTATTACCAAAATGGTTTACAAAGGTACATCCTAAATATAAGATGCCTTTCGTCCCTATAATTCCGTTGATTGGGATTTGCTTTCCATTATATCGTATCATCAGTCTTCCAAAAATCACTTGGATTCGCTTTATAATCTGGATGATTGTTGGATTAGTTATATATATGTTATATGGAAAAAATAAAAGTAATTTGGCTAAAAATATAAATAAATAGTTAGTCAACTTAAAGTAAAAAAGATGCTAGATAGCATCTTTTTTACTTTAAGTTGACTGTATGCATATAAATAAGGAAAAAGGAAATAATATCTAGCAAATTGTAATGTCAGGCAGAAAGGTTCAGTGCTAGATGAGCATAATGTCTCGCCGTTCTGTTTCTTAATCTTTTAGGCATTTTTTGTTGAAAAATACTAGGTTTCTCAGAATTTTACTCCAAGTAGAGTACATATTATAAGGTGATAAAAATGTGGAACGTGATTGTTTCCTATCTTCCCGATTGGAAAGTTTTTGTACAAGCTTTTATCGTATTTTTAATTCCATATATTATCTCAAGATTTTTTCATTGGGTCAGTATATCAGAGAAAGAGTGGTAAGAATGAGTTGGTGGAAATCAAAGGATAACCAGGTGCAAAAAAATACCATTCAAAGCAATGCTAAACAACAAACTAAGCCTTCGCGAAACTCAACAGTTCATTTTACGGGTGACTTCACATCAGACTTAGAACTCATAAGACAAGAAATCGGTCATAATTCTGATGTTCACTT
>NZ_JAGDQK010000112.1:0-1633 GCF_017498755.1 Bacillus sp. XF8
AGCTACTAACAATCGCATAAAATGTACAACTTTTTGTTGGCACCACTTAACCTTAACAAAACTTTGCAACAGAACCGATAGAAATTCTATTTTTTCGTAATTATTCCATCACTAAAAGAAGAGAAAATCTGTTGTTATAGAATAAGATAATGTCTCACTTTTTAAAGTTTGACGCCCCATAATCTTTTATGTTTACATTCACATGATATTTAATCGGAGCCTTACTAAATGTTCGATCCCAGTCTTTTTTGACTTTCTCCCATGATTTCGGGTTTGTAATTCTTAATTGGTTTCCGAAGCCCGCGACGTCGACTTGATATTTTTTTTGCATTTTTTCTGTTACATGATTTACTAAACTTTTGATTTCTTGCTCAACAGCTTTTTCTGTCCTTTTTAAAAATTCATTTTTAAAAGCTTTTCCTGAACGCGTCCAATTTTCAGACACACGCCCTTCTGATTCAATGTTTACATCAAAAGAAATCGTATTTCCGTTAACAAGCGGTGTGATTTTGCTTTTTATTGAATATATCTCGTAAATGATCAGTTGCCCTGTTTTTTTATCAAAAGCTTTTACCACACCACCTTTCCTTTTTCCGTTGATCCATATTAGCCCCTCTAATTCCTCTTCATTTAAAAAACCACGCAGCTTATTTGTTTTTCCTTTAATTACGGCAGCTCCTGCAAATTTTGTTTCTCCATTTGTCGCGATCACATTTTGTAAAAGAAAACTGGAACCTGATTGCATCTTTCCTTCTAATTTAGCGAGCGATACAGGAGGTAAAATCCTTGTTGTTCTATTTCGATTATCTGCAATTCTAGTCAAACGAAATGCTGGGATTTCTCCTTTTCCCTTTGATTCCAGTGCCGCACTCGCTCGTCCCTTGCTGATTAATACTTTACTGCTAAGTCTAATTTCATTGTCACGGAGATACTGTTCAAGTAATTGTTCTAAACTGTATGTACGTACAAGGCTATCACTAATAACAATGCTTTTTAAATGTGGGCTGAACAACGGACTCTCCCTTTTCAATGAAAACTCACGAATAATTTGATGAATAGAATCTCCGGTCTCAGAAACATTTATATAATGTTTTTGTTGTCCGTTTCCTTTACTTTGCGCTTGCGAACTAACAATTTGATAAGTAGCTGTTATAAGGTTTCTTTTAGGATATCCGCCTCCTTTTTCCTCAAATTCTTTCTCAATTGTTGCCTCTTTCCCTTTATCCAATGCTATACCTGCAGTTAAACTCAGCTCTTCAATTTCTTTACTGCTCCAGCACCCTGTCAGAAACAGGAGCACAAGCATCGAAAACAAAGTCAAAAGGAACCGTATATAATTAAAGTTATTCTTCACGCTGGCCCCCCTTTAATCGCGTGACAATAAGAAGGAGCAGCGGTAATAAACCGAATAAAAACAATGCAGCATTACCGACCATATCTCCGAATTTAAGCAAATCATTTATATTTTTCGAAGTCATAGCAATGATGTAAATAATCGGAAGCAAAGCAAACATAAACGGATGAATGCTCTTTTTAAAGAGTTGTGCTAGCCCCAATGCAGCAGCGTAGTAACTAATCGTATAGGTAGCAAATATTTGCATAATCCATATTACAAGCAATAAAGATTCAAAAC
>NZ_JAGDQK010000114.1:0-1434 GCF_017498755.1 Bacillus sp. XF8
TGAACTGCACCCCAATTGTTAGACACAATTAACAATTGGAGGTGTAGTTTTTTTATGGCAAAGTTTTCATTAGAAGTTAAATTAGAAGCTATTCAGGACTATCTTGAAGGGAAAGAATCTTATAGAGCCATAGGCAATCGAATAGGTACGCATCATAAATCTATTATGAAATGGGTAGGTCTCTATAAAAAATATGGAATAGAAGGCTTGAGATCTAGGTATACAAATTACTCTGTACAATTTAAAATGGACGTACTTAACTTTATGAATGAAACAGGGACGTCTCTTTTAGAAACAGCTGTAATATATAATATTCCGGATCCATCGACTATTTTACAGTGGAAAAAAACTCTAGAAAAACAAGGTATTGACGCCCTTTATTCAAAAAAACGGGGGCGTCCAACGATGAAAAAAGAAACAAAGAAAGAACAGCCAGTAGAAGGATCACAAGAAGCATTATTAGCGGAAATAGAGCGTTTACGTATGGAAAATGCATATTTAAAAAAGTTGAACGCCTTAGTTCAAGAGGAGAGAAAATCTCAGAACGTCAAAAAGCGCAAGTAATTTATGAATTAAGGCATGTTTTTAAGGTAAGTCACTTAGTGAAAATAGCTGAGATTGCGCGTAGTACGTATTACTACTGGGTGAAACAATTTACTCGCCCTGATAAATACAAAGAAGTAAAAGAAATCATTAAACAGATTTTCGATGAACATAAAGGAAGATATGGGTATCGACGCATCACGTTAGAATTAAAAAATCGAAGTTACTCAATCAATCATAAAACGGTACGTCGATTAATGGTTGAGCTAGGTTTAAAATGTCTTGTCCGCATGAAGAAGTATCGTTCTTATCGTGGAAATGTTGGAAGAATTTCTCCAAATGTTCTTCAGCGTGATTTTAAGGCTTCTAAGCCTAATGAGAAATGGGTTACGGATGTGACAGAATTCCATTTATTCGGGAAGAAGCTCTATTTATCGCCAGTTTTAGATCTCTTTAATGGTGAAATCATTGCTTATAATATAGAAACGCGACCTGTATTTCCACTCGTTACAAAGATGTTAAATCAAGCGTTTGAGCGTTTAAACGAAGGTGATTCCCCTATACTCCATTCGGATCAAGGGTGGCAATATCAAATGGCTCGATACCAGCACTTACTTAAAGAACATCAAATTACACAGAGTATGTCCCGTAAAGGAAACTGTTTAGATAACGCAGTCATTGAAAATTTCTTTGGCTTATTAAAATCTGAATTACTTTATCTACAAGAGTTTGAAAGTATGGAACATTTTACTTTGGAATTAGAAAAATATATTTACTATTACAATCACAAACGTATTAAGACAAAACTAAAAGGATTGAGCCCTGTGGAATACAGAATCCAATCCTTATTAGCTGCTTAGAATATTTGTCTAACTTTTTGGGTTCACTTCA
>NZ_JAGDQK010000115.1:0-1406 GCF_017498755.1 Bacillus sp. XF8
GCTACTAACAATCGCATAAAATGTACAACTTTTTGTTGGCACCACTTAACCTTAACAAAACTTTGCAACAGAACCGTATACGCTATGTTTAAATTCAGCATCATACTGCCCTTTGTAAAAGAATAATTTTATAGTTTCCTTTAAATATAGAAGGTTCCTCATATACAATCTTTATTGGCAAATCCTTGCAAATATCACTAAACCTCCGATTAATATCTGTGCCAAGAAAGGAAGTAATGGTGTTGATTATGTTTCTGCTTATACTGGAAGACGATTCTTCAGGTAAAAATTTATCAAAAACTAATAAGAATCCTGTTTGTTTAGTTACTCGAAGAGCTTCAGCTAAAGCCTGCTTTGGATGTTCAACAACACTTAAAATGAGATTTAGAGATACTACATCAAAAGATTCATCTGGAAACTGTAATTGCTCTGCATTCATTTGTAGAAGTGTAGCCTGATTTTCCTGTATTTTAGTTTTTGCTTTGTTTAACATATCTTGTGAAAGATCAATTCCTGTAATATGGACATCTGAAGGAATAAAACGAAAGTCCTCTCCAGTTCCGACACCAACAAATAAAATATCTTGTTTTGACTTAAGGGGAAGAAGAGAGAAAGCTCGCTCCCTTGCCTTTATAAATAATTTGTTACTCATTAAGTAATCATAAATTATAGAAATACCTTTATACTTAAGTTTATTCGTATGATTTTTCATCCTTTTACACCTCTTAAAGTTATAGAAAAGTACGAAAAAGACAAAGACATGCATTTCGTTTTCTACATGTCTTCTAGCTTGTAAGAAATTTCATTCCTGGCAGTGAACTATGTAATCTATGTGTGAATAGAACCAAGGGTTCATATCTATTTCTCTACGAATCTCCAATTCGTTTCCCTCCATCAAGGATTACAAAATTATAGCTTTCTTTTTGCAAGTAATATCCCCTACTCAAACCAGCTTGACCAGCACCAACTATAATAAAATCTAACAAATAGTTCCCCCTGTATCTATTTTTTAAAACATATGAATAATTGTTCATACGTTCATATGTTTTCGTTTATTATAGCACTCTATTTTTAAGCGTCAAGGGAATTTTAACCATTTTTTAAAGGGGAACGGCCAGAATTCCTTCTTTTTTGAGCCACTCACTAGATTATAGTTATATATAATTAGGTTGTTCTTATTTAATGGAAATGAAATTGTTTGAGGTTTATTAAATAAAGAAAGAGCTCCCTTCAGAATTGAAGTGAACCCTGAAAATGGGACACACATCAAAACACCTAAACTACCTGTTCCTTATATTCTTTAGGGGATAG
This sequence comes from Bacillus sp. XF8, assembly GCF_017498755.1. NCBI lineage: Bacteria > Bacillati > Bacillota > Bacilli > Caryophanales > Bacillaceae > Bacillus > Bacillus sp. XF8. The sequence goes on from NZ_JAGDQK010000115.1 coordinate 1,312, forward strand.
GTAGTTTAATTTTTCCTAAATTCGCACACAATTGTAGTAATGAATGTATTCTAACACAGTCTTTCGCACAGTTGTGTTGGATACTTTTGTTAGAT
>NZ_JAGDQK010000116.1:0-1303 GCF_017498755.1 Bacillus sp. XF8
TGCTCAAGTGCATTTTTTAGTAACATATTTTTGTTTTTTTCGATGTTATTAACTTTTATTTTGATTTTATGCCCAATGATTTCTATCTCCTTTACATAAGGTAATCTTTTTACAATGTCAATCCAATTTTGATCTTTCGCTGTGATTTCTAAGCTTATCCTATCTTTGCTATTGCAGTTTAACAATTCGGTGATTGTTGTATCTTCTATTTTTGATCCGTTTTTTATAATTACAAATCGTTCGCATATTTCTTCCGCATCACCCAGTATATGGGTTGATAATAAAATCGTTGTATCTTTTTTTATTTCTTTGATCAGATTTAACACTTCTCTTCGGCCGATGGGATCTAATGCGGATACTGGTTCATCCATGACAATAAGCGAAGGCTTATGCAATAGTGCTTGTGCAATACCGAGTCGCTGTTTCATTCCACCGGAAAATGTGCCAACTTTTAAATTTTCTTCACCACTTAGTCCAACTTTTGTCAAAATTTCAGGTATTGAATTTGTTAATTCTTCTTTTTGCAATCCAGAAAGTTGTCCCATGAACGTAAGTGTTTCTTTCGCTGTCATCCAATGAAAAAAGTTAGGGTACTGTGGCAGGTAGCCTATTTCCCTTTTCATTTTCGAAATTTTTTTCCCATTCAGCAAAACTTCGCCCGCGTGTGGGTCGATAATATCTGAAACCACTTTTATTAATGTTGATTTCCCAGCTCCATTCGGTCCAATCAAGCCGACACATTCTCCCGATTGCAGTTCCATCGAGAAATTATTAACAGCGATTTTTTCTTTAAATATTTTCGTCACATTTTTGATTTCCAATTTCATATTCTCTCACTCTCCTTTCGCCCTATAACAAAGTACAGAATTGGACCAAGTGTATTAATAAAAAATATAATAAATGTCCAAATCAGAACGCTTTTTCTAGTTTTTCTATGTCTGTATAGATCAATTAATGCAATTAAAGCTAATAAGGTACCTACCGCAATAAACGGCAATATTATGGGGATAAAAGCCATTAAGTCAATATTTTTTAATTCATCAAACCCATAGTGCAGTTGCATTTTTAAGACTCCTTTTAAAGTTATTATTATCATTATTGATAATGATAATAATAACTTTAAAAGGAGTGCATTGCAATACCCATTCTCATTATTTATAATAAGAATGTAATTGATGGTAAATAGAAAAACAATCGATAAACACAAACAAGGAGAACATTATGGATAATAAAGTTGAAGTCTTAATGCATCCAGTAAGAATAAAAATTTCTCAGGTACTAATGAGGAATAAAGAAAATGGAT
>NZ_JAGDQK010000117.1:0-1250 GCF_017498755.1 Bacillus sp. XF8
TCATATCCGTTTCCTTGAATGACACCAGGTAACCATTTTTCAATGGAGTCGTCTAGATTCAAGCGGTTCTCTCCAGCCAATTGAAGTAGAACTGTTGCAATAAATGTCTTCGTCACACTGCCAATACGAAAGCGATAATCTGCTTTCATTGGTTTCTTGGTTCTCAGATCCGCAACCCCAGTAGCATAACTCCACGTTTTTCTATCCTTTGAAATTTTAGCGAGTATCCCTGGGTATCCAAGTTGTAGTGTATCCCGCATTGCTTTCTTGACGGAAGTACGATCTCGTTGAGTATTTGTTTGTAACGAACTAGATACATTTTGATCAGACTCTGCTTTTACAATTGAGCTTGGCGTTGTGTATATTAGGGAACTTCCAGCTATTAAAAGGGTCAGACTTGCACTCGTAATTTGCCTACTTGTTTTCATAAGATTCTCCCTCTCCTCTATTCATATTGTGTAGATGGTTATTAGCTGTTTCATACTAAGCACACAGCTATCATCTCTATTAAAAGTTCAATATTACATTTGTAATTATCTTGCTAATTATTTTTTTACAAATGCCATTGTATTCTAACAAACGATAAATTCCTCTTTTTCCACATGTATGTTAATCCTAGAAGAACCACTCTTATTACTGGTTTGTTTTTCATAAATAAATCATACCTGTTTCCCCTTTCATGCCTCATTATATTTTTTAACATACACAATGTAGATCTCCCCTCCTTATTTATTGTTAATGCGTTAAAAACTGCTCCTTGATTCTAAATGTTTTTCTGTCACACACGGTAGTGTCAAAATGTCATGATTTTTATGACATAACTATTAATACAGCCTTATCCACTCAATTTTTGTTCTCCTTTATAAATATGACAAAAACTCACTACCTACTATGACTGGCCTCTTGCTACACTCTGTTCATGCGCTAATAAAAAAAACAAATCAATTAAAGGAGCGTACAAAAATGAAACAAGCAATTAACAAACTGGGGATTGTTGCAGTTCTTCTTTCTTCTTCAACAATGATTTCTGCGTGTTCCCAACAATTATTAGAAGCTGAAAAATCAAAACCATTAGCATCCTCGACTAATATTCAAATGATGGAAGGACCTAATAATAAAAAAGAAATAGAATCTTTTGCTGATCCGTTATTTGAAGAAAAAATGAAGAAGTATAATGTGAACGGTTCTAGTTTTGTCGTCGTTCATGATGGAAAGGTCGTTGTCAATAAAGGATATGGATATGCCGATAA
>NZ_JAGDQK010000118.1:0-1244 GCF_017498755.1 Bacillus sp. XF8
CGATTGAACAAGGTTTTCGAGAGACGAAAGGCTATTTCAGCAAAGTCTATATTTACATGTGTTGCGATTCTGTAATAGTTTTTTATACCAAGCACATAAGAGTTATAATCCTGTACTGTTTTTGCTGATGGACTCTTTTGAATTGCTTTAATCCTTGTTTTTGATTTTTCAAGGATTTCCTTCTTCTTTTTCTCGCTTACATGTGTGTTTGCCACATATCTTTTGCGCTTTTTAACAGATTTGATAGAGAACCCTAGAAAATCTGAAGATTTTCTTTTTAGGTTAGTTATAGTTGATTTTTCATTAGATATATTAAGGTTTAATTGATTTTTGAGATACCCTTCCACTGCATGGAATATTTTAGTTGCAGATTGATGATTATTGGTAAATATTTTAAAATCATCTGCATATCTGACTATATGCATTTTTTTCAATTATGCTTTTGACAACAATTGATTTTTGGTTTCTATTGTATATGGTTTCCTTGTTTTAATATTCTCCCACTGACTAGATATCCACCAATCCAAATCGTTTAATACAACATTACTAAGTAATGGGCTTAGGATTCCTCCTTGCGGAGTTCCTTTTGTGGGAATGCCTTCTCCTTTGATTGGTGCTTTTAACATTTTTGAGATAATTGTCAGTACTCTTTTATCAGTTATACCTATGTTGTATAGTTGTTTCAACAATTTGGAATGGTTTACGTTGTCAAAGAAACCTTGTATATCAATATCTACTACGTGACTAAATCTCCCTCTGTTTATCAAGTATTGACACCTAGCCATTGCATGGTGTGTTGACCTGTTGGGTCTGAATCCGTATGAATGCTTGTAAAATTTTGCTTCGCATATTGGTTCTAGAACCTGTTTGAACATTTGTTGAACCAATCTATCTCTCATTGTAGGGATGCCTAATGGTCGTTTCTTTCCATTTGGTTTAGGTATTTCTACCCTACGTACCGTATTTGGCTTGTAATCTACGAGAGCTTTTCTTATGTTATCAACGAAGAAATCTACATCTTTCATTTTGTAGTGGTCAATGTTGATACCATCTGTTTCTTCAGTTTTAGAGCCAGTGTTAGCCTTTATGTTTCTATATGCCAGTAGAATATTTTCTTTTGATACGATATGTTTATATAAATTTATACCTTTAGTAGCATTATTTTTGCTACGTTGATATAAATCATCGAACACTTTTTGCATATCGTAATATTCTGCATGTCGTAATGTTGTACTCACCGATGT
>NZ_JAGDQK010000119.1:0-1152 GCF_017498755.1 Bacillus sp. XF8
AATTCGCACACAATTGTAGTAATGAATGTATTCTAACACAGTCTTTCGCACAGTTGTGTTGGATACTTTTGTTAGATTTTGCGAGTAGAAAGCTTCGCTTTTCAAATGTCCGAAGAAGCTTTCCATCACGGCATTATCATGGCAGTTTCCTTTCCGAGACATGCTTGTGATAATGCCTTTTTCTTTGGCATACATCTGAAATTGCTTTGCTGTATAGATGCTTCCTTGATCCGAATGAAGAATGACACCTTCTGCATTTCGTCCTCTTAATGCTTGTTTTAATGTCTCTATAGATAATTGAAGGCTAGGTGATTCACTTATCACCCAGCTAATAATTTCACGATTAAAGGCATCCATGATTGTGGAAAGATACAAGGTACGTTCTCCGAATGTCAAATATGTTACATCAGTAAACCATTTTTCATTAGAAGCTGATGCTTCAAATTGTCGATCTAAAAGGTGTGGTGCTACCACAGGTTCAGCACCAGTGATATACCTTTTTTTCTTACGACGTACACGTGATAGTAAATCGTAATGTTTCATAATGCGTAATACCTTTTTATGATTGATACAAATCCCCATTTTTCTAAGGGTAGCTGTAATCCTTCGGTATCCATAACGGAGTTTATGACGCAAACACACCTTTTTAACAGCCTTCTCTATTTCGCTTGTAGAAACTTGTGCTGTGTTTACCCAACGATAGAATGTTGAGCGTGGTAAGCCTAACACTTTACATAGTTCTTTTACAGTCATTTTATCTTTCACTTCATTCCATAGCTGAGCTACGATAACTGGGTTCAACTCCTTTCGATTTCCAGGTACTTTCCCCATACAAGTAATTGAGCCTTTAAATGTTTGTTTTCCAAACGTAACTGCTCTATTTCACTTAACTCCCCAGGTCCTTTTCCGTAAGAATACTGTTTACCTACAGGTTGTTGGAAGCGATGAGTTTGATCTGCATGATACCAGTTCATCCATCTTTTAATTTGACTTACATTTTTAATCCCTAATGTTTCCATAATTGTTCGGTTAGAATAACCTTCCTTTTTCATTTCAACGACTTTCCATTTTATTTCTTCTGGATAATGAACTCTTTTCTTCAAATGAAAAACACCTCCATTTAATTCGCATTTAGTATGCGAATTAAGGAGG
>NZ_JAGDQK010000012.1:0-112991 GCF_017498755.1 Bacillus sp. XF8
AGCGAAAGCGAAGGCAGTTGCAGCAGCGAAAGCAAAAGCGGCTGCGCTAGCAAAGCAGAAAACGTCAGAAGGCGGAGAGATATCGGAAGAGGAGAAGGCAAAAGCGAAAGCGAAGGCAGTTGCAGCAGCGAAAGCAAAAGCGGCTGCGCTAGCAAAGCAGAAAACGTCAGAAGGCGGAGCACCATCTGACGATGAAAAGGCGAAGGCAATCGCAGCAGCGAAAGCAAAAGCAGCAGCTGCTGCTAAGGCAAAAGGTGCTGCAGGCAAGAAAGAAGAAGAGCCGAAGCAGGAAGAACCATCACCGAATCAGCCATATTTGGATGCTTATGTAGAGATTATTCAGGAGAAAATGGGTGAGCATTCATTAGAAGATTACTATATTAATAAACTTTCAAAGGATGTGCCAACGCTTGTTGTTAAGCCGGAAAGTTACTACGAAGTGATGGAATTATTAAAGTGCCATGAAGGACTTGCCTTTGATTATATGTCGGAGCTGCATGCGACGGACTTTGTTACACATATGGAAGTGTATGTTCACTTGTTTTCGTATGGTAAGAAACAGTCTGCGGCGGTGAAGGTGAAGCTGGACAGGGAAGCGCCGCAAGTGGCGTCGATTGCGCTGCTATGGAACGGGGCGAATTGGCCGGAGCGAGAAGCGTATGATTTACTTGGTGTTGTCTTTGAAGGGCATCCGAATTTAACGCGTATTTTAATGCCAGATGATTGGGCGGGTCATCCGCTTCGAAAAGATTATGAGCCGCTCGATGTGGAGGTGTAGCAATATGATCCGTACAGAAGAAATGCTTTTAAATGTAGGACCACAGCACCCGAGTACGCATGGTGTATTTCGGCTTGTTATTAAAATTGATGGGGAAATTATTAAGGAAGCTACACCTGTCATTGGTTATTTACACCGCGGGACAGAGAAAATCGCAGAGAGCTTGCAGTATACACAAATTATCCCTTATACAGACCGAATGGACTATTTATCAGCGATGACAAATAACTATGTGATCTGTCACGCTGTTGAGACGATGATGGGCCTTGAAATTCCAGAGCGTGCAGAATATTTAAGAGTACTTGCGATGGAACTTGGCCGCGTTGCGAGTCACCTCGTCTGGTGGGGAACAAACCTTCTTGATATTGGAGCGGTTAGCCCGTTTCTATACGCATTCCGGGAGCGAGAGATGATTATCAATCTCTTAAATGAACTTTGTGGTGCGCGGCTAACGTTCAATTACATGCGAGTGGGTGGTGTAAAGTGGGATGCACCGGATGGTTGGATAGAGAAGGTTCGGGAGTTTGTTCCATATATGAGAGAACAATTGAAAGGCTATCACGACCTTGTGAGCGGAAATGAAATTTTCTTAAATCGTGTGAAGGGCGTCGGAATATACAGCGCGGAAGATGCACTTTCTTATTCGCTGAGCGGGGCGAATTTACGCTGTACAGGCGTGAAGTGGGATCTTCGTAAGGATGAGCCGTACTCTATTTATGAGCGCTTTGATTTTGATGTTCCGGTAGGTACGGTAGGAGATGCATGGGATCGTTACGTTTGCCGAATGGAGGAAATTGAGGAATCCCTCAAAATTATTGAACAAGCGGCTGAGCAATTCCCAGCAGAAGGGCAAGTACTGGCGAAAGTGCCGAAAATTATTAAGGCGCCAAAGGGAGAGACATTTGTCCGCATCGAGTCACCGCGCGGAGAAATTGGCTGTTATATTGCTAGTGATGGGAAGAAAGAACCGTATCGCTTAAAATTTCGCAGGCCATCTTTCTACAACCTTCAAATTTTACCGAAGCTTTTGAAGGGCGAAAATATCGCGAACTTAATTACGATTTTAGGTGGCGTTGATATTGTGCTTGGGGAGGTTGATGGGTGATGATAGAGCGTCTCTTAGAGTCATCGGCGAGTTGGACAAATTTTTTCATTTTTTTCGGATTAGCGGTCCTCCTACTATTTGCTGTCCTTGGATTTGTTACATATGGGATTTTAGCAGAGCGAAAAGTGATGGGATTTATGCAAGGGCGGATTGGTCCGAATCAGGTCGGCGGCAGATTCGGTTTACTACAAACAGTTGCTGACGTTTTAAAGCTTTTATTAAAAGAAGATAGCATTCCGAAAGCTGCAGATAAGCCGCTGTTTATATTGGCGCCTGTTATCGCATTTGCACCAGCTTTTATGGTGCTTGCGGTCATTCCATTTACGGATAAATTTCAGTTTGCAGATATTGGAGTAGGGCTTCTTTACTATATCGCTGTATCAGGTATTACAACGATTGGTGTTGTGACCGGGGGATGGGCATCAAACAATAAATATTCACTTTTAGGCGGGATGCGTGCGGCGGCGCAAATGATTTCCTATGAAATTCCGCTTGTAATGAGCGTGATTGGCGTTGTCTTATTAGCTGGCAGCCTCAATTTAAATGAAATCGTAGCAGCGCAGGAAAAGGTTTGGTACATTTTCGCGCAGCCAATCGGCTTTGTGATTTTCTTAATCGCAGCGGTTGCAGAGCTCAACCGGACGCCGTTTGACTTACCAGAGGCGGAATCGGAACTTGTTTCTGGATATCATACGGAATATTCAGGATTTCGCTGGGCATTCTTTATGCTTTCTGAATACGTGTACTTCTTTGGAATGGCTTCGCTCATTACGGTGCTTTTCCTAGGAGGATGGAATCCAGTTATTTTCCTTGGTTTTATTCCTGGCGCTGTATGGTTTGCCTTAAAGTTTAGCGCGGTAGTTTTCCTGCTTATTTGGTTCCGCGTCACGTTCCCACGCCTGCGAGGCGATCAATTGATGGAGTTTGGCTGGAAGGTATTATTGCCAATCGCGCTTGCGAACATTTTCTTAACGGCATTGATTAAGGAGTTGTTCTTCTAATCTATGAGGGGGGGCCAGTAAGACATGAAGGGACTATTTAAAGGTTTAAAATATACACTTAGCAACTTAAGTAAGAAAAAAGTAACATACGATTATCCCAATCAACCATTGCCACTACCAGACCGCTTCCGAGGGATTCAAAAGTTTTATCCGGAAAAATGTATTGTTTGTAACCAATGCTCGAATATTTGCCCAACTGACTGTATTCAACTAACAGGGAAGAAGCATCCGGACCCTACGAAAAAAGGAAAAATCATTGATACGTACGATATTAATTTTGAAATTTGTATTCTTTGCGATTTATGTACAGAGGTTTGTCCAACCGAGGCGATTGTTATGACAAACAATTTTGAGCTAGCGGAGTATACGCGTGATGATTTGTTTAAAAATTTGCAGTGGCTAGATGAAAATGATGAGAATGTCAGAAAGGAGAATAAAGCATGAACGGCGAGTTGGTAGCGTTTTTTGCCTTGTCCTTAACGGCGATCATCGGCGGGATTCTTATGCTGAACTTAACGAAAGTTATGCACATGATGCTCGCCCTTGTGTTTACGTTTCTTAGCATTGCGGGGTTGTACTTTCTCTTATCGGCAGAGTTTGTTGGAGTCGCGCAAATTTTAATTTATTCTGGGGCAATTACGATTATTATGATTTTCGGCATTATGCTAACGAAACATGACGCTGAAAGTGAATCTAGTTTTAGTTTACGTAAATTGCTTATATTTTTTGCAGTAGTAGCGTTTGGCACGGTGATGTACTTTGCTGTTAATAATATAGACTTTACAAATCGAAGTGTACAAGGAAGCTTACCGCTTCATGAACAAAATACACTTCAAATTGGCACACTCTTGTATTCGAAATATGTCATTCCATTTGAATTAACGTCGGTTATTCTACTTGTTGCGCTTGTTGGGGCAATTGTACTTGCGAAGAAGGATGAGAAAGAGGGGGATTCCAATGAATAGTGTTCCAGCTTCCGCCTACTTAGCTCTTGCAATTATTTTGTTTTGCATCGGTTTATTCGGGGCTTTAACAAAGCGGAATACGGTCATTGTCTTAGTTTGTATTGAACTGATGTTAAATGCGGCGAACTTAAACTTAGTTGCTTTTAGTAAATTAGGCTTTTTTCCGAACTTAACAGGACAAATCTTTTCACTGTTTACGATGTCCGTTGCGGCAGCTGAAGCGGCAGTTGGACTTGCAATATTAATTGCGTTATATCGTAATCGTACAACAGTTAACGTAGATGAAATGGATTCGCTGAAAGGTTAATTGTGACCGAAAAGGGGGAAGGAAACGATGATCGATTATGCATGGCTCATACCGCTTTTCCCGCTTGCCTCATTTTTTTTGCTCGTTATGTTTGGGAAAAAATTGAGAGAAGGAAGCAGCTTACTTGGCATCTTTCTCACATTTCTTTCCTTTGTGGGTGCGGCGACTGTATTAATAGAACGATTTTCATCGGAAACAGTAAAGCATCAGTGGTTATGGCTCCGAATTGGTGATGTAGATCTTTCGTTTGGTTTTGAGATTAACGCATTAAATGCTTTGATGCTTTTTATTGTGACACTCGTTAGTTTCCTTGTACATGTGTATTCAAAAGGATATATGCATGGCGATGAGAGGTTGCCCACCTTTTATGCGTATTTAGGGCTCTTTACATTTGCGATGCTTGGGCTTGTCATCTCGACGAATTTACTACAGCTCTATATATTTTGGGAATTAGTTGGACTTGGATCATTTTTACTAATTGGCTTTTATTTCTTTAAAGAAGAAGCAAAGGCTGCTGCGAAAAAAGCGTTTATTATGACGCGCATTGGAGATGTCGGTTTATTTATCGGGATGATTTTACTTTTTTGGCAGGCTGGTAGTTTTGAGTATGATGCTATCTTTAAGGCAATGCACACAGGTGATATATCTTCTGGCATGATTACACTCACGGCAATTTTAATTTTTATTGGTGCGATGGGAAAATCGGGGCAGTTCCCGCTCCATACATGGCTTCCAGATGCGATGGAAGGGCCAACACCTGTGTCGGCACTCATTCACGCGGCAACGATGGTCGCGGCAGGTGTGTACTTAGTGGCAACGATGTTTCCGCTATTCTTGGCAAGTCCTGTGGCGATGCAAACAGTCGCGATCGTCGGCGCCTTTACCGCAATCTTTGCTGCGTCCATTGGTCTCGTACAAACGGATATAAAAAGAGTTCTCGCATATTCAACAGTCAGCCAGCTCGGCTATATGATGCTCGCGCTTGGCTCGGCAGGATACGTGGCTGGCGTCTTTCATTTAACGACACATGCTTTCTTTAAAGCATTGCTTTTCTTAGCGGCCGGAAGCGTCATTCATGCAGTGCATACGCAAAACATTAATGAAATGGGCGGATTGCAGAAGAAAATGAAAGTGACGGGGATACTTTTCTTAATCGGCACGCTAGCAATTAGTGGTGTTCCCCTTTTCTCAGGTTTTTTTAGTAAAGATGAAATTTTGGCTAGGGCGTGGATGCACGGCAATTATGTGTTGTTTGTCCTCGCGGTTATCGCGGCATTCTTAACGGCGTTCTACATGTTCCGGTTATACTTTCTCGTTTTTACAGGAGAAGCAAAGAAAGAAGCGAATGTGCATGAATCTCCGCGCGTCATGACATTCCCGATGATTGTCCTTGGTATTCTCGCAGTTTTGGCAGGTTACATCAATACGCCATGGTTTGGAACATTCCTTGGGGACTGGCTTACAAAGAATGTCCCGTTTCAAGTAGAGCAAGGTCATGGTCCTGTGTGGATTATGATTATTGCGACACTCGTTTCGTTTGCGGGCATTTTCTTGGCATATCTTATCTATGGAAAACGCTCCATCTCTAGAGAGTGGGCTGGCGGAAGAGAAACAGTCCTATATAGCCTCCTTAAGGAAAAATATTATGTAGATGAAATATATAATGTGACTGTGCTTCCACTCGTAAAAGGAATCGCTTATGTGCTTCGCTTATGTGAAGTATATATTGTGGAAGGAATCGCCCGGTTAATCGTGGGTATTGTGAGAGGAGCAAGCACTGCGGGTTCTAAACTTCAAAACGGAAACGTACAAGTATACGGAACCGCGGTAGCTGTTTCTTTGGCGGCATTAGTTGTCATTCTGTTATATACAGGGGGGTATTGGCAATGAATGCATTCTTATTATCGTTCTTCATTTTCTCCCCGCTTCTAGGGATTCTCTTACTTATGTTAACACCCAAAACGGAAGTGCGTGCAGTGCGAGGCCTCGGTTTGTTCGGAACAATTCTTCCGCTTGGAATCGCGATTGTTTTAGCTAGTACATACGCTTCCGGAAAGAGCTTAACGATCTTTGCTGAAAAGGTGAAATGGATTCAATTTGGAAGCTTTTTGAACGTAGATGAAAAGTTGTTTTCTATTTATTATGAGCTTGGCATCGATGGGTTTTCGCTTGTAATGATGATGCTCACAGCGCTTTTAGCAACACTTGCGGCAATTGCTGCCTTTTCCATTCAAAAAAATATAAAAGGCTTTTATATGCTCTTATTAACACTTGAAATTGGGATGCTTGGTGTCTTTGCAGCAGAAAATTTACTTCTATTCTTTGTCTTCTTTGAAATTACATTACCACCGATGTTTTTGCTTATCGGAAAGTGGGGGAAATTGAAAAGCGAAAAAGCTTCCTATAGTTATTTGATTTATAACGGAATTGGATCAGCAATTTTACTCATCGTTTTCTCTATCCTCTTTGCAAAAACGGGTACAACAAATATTACAGCGTTAAAAGATATTTTGACTGGGGCGGAAACATCGCTCCTAGGCGATATTTCAAATTCATTGCAGCTTGGATTATTCATTGCCCTTATGATTGCCTTTGCTATTAAGCTACCGGTATTTCCTTTGCATCGCTGGATGGTGAACGTGCATGTAGAGGCCCATCCTGCAGCGGTGATGCTCCATGCAGGTGTTCTGCTCAAAATCGGGGCATACGGCATTGTGCGCTTTGGGAAAGGGCTATTCCCGGAGCAGTTTCATGACTTTGCAACATTTATGGCGATTTTAGGAGTAATCAATTTGCTGTACGGTGCTTTTCTGGCGATAATTCAAACAGATTTCCGAAAGGTACTCGCCTACTCCAGTATTTCGCATATGGGAATCGTGTTAATGGGACTTGCGGCACTTAACGAACCCGGCATGAAGGGAGCGCTATTTCAAGTCGTATCCCACGGCTTAATTGCAGCCTTACTATTCTTCTTGCTCGGCATGATTGAGCGGCGCTTCGGCACTTCTGACATTACGAAGCTTGGCGGCCTCGCAAAACAAGCTCCGGTGTTAAGTGGTTTCTTATTAGCAGGAAGTATGGCTTCGCTTGGCCTCCCAGGAATGTCTGGATTTGTTAGTGAGTTTCTCGCATTCCTCGGACTATTTCAAGGGAAGCCAATCATCGCAGCAGTTGGTGCACTCGGCATCATTTTGACAGCAGTATATGTCTTAAGGGCGACGCTTCAAGTGACATTTGGGAAGAAGGAATTGGAAGCGAGGCCGGATGTTCGCGGCTGGGAATACATTCCGATTGTGCTCCTCTTTACTTGTATTATCGCAATCGGTGTTATGCCAGAGTTGCTCGGGGCGCCACTACAATACACAGTGAAAATATTGGGGGTGAGGTAGGATGGATATGAATACATTACTTAGCTTATCTTGGCACTTAATGGTACCGGAGTTCATCATTCTTGGGGCGGCCATCCTTCTCTCGCTTCTTGATTTATTTCTAACGTTTGATCGTAAGTATTTAGGGATTGGTGCGATTGGAGCTGCGGTGTTATCACTCATCGCATTAATTACACTATATAGTGAACCAGCTGGGGACATTTTAAGTGGCTCGTTTGTACTAGATGGATTTGCAAAAGGGTTTAAAACGTTACTATTAATTGGAGCGATCCTCGTTTTATGTATGGCGATGAGCGATGATAAAAAAGAGCCGATTCAAGATAAAGGAGAATATTATTACTTATTTTTAATGGCAGTTCTCGGGGCGATGTTCATGGCGTCTAGCGTCGATTTTATTACGCTCTTTATTGGCCTAGAGTTGTTATCACTGTCTTCGTATATTTTAGTGGGGATTCGAAAGAAAAATCGTGCTTCGAATGAAGCGGCGATGAAATATGTCATTAATGGCGGAATTGGGACGGCCATTACGCTCTTTGGAATGAGCTATTTATATGGTATTACGGGATCGACTAATATAGTTGCTATGCAGGAAGTTCTCATGCAAGGCGTGGATGGGAGCATCAGGCTTTTGTTATCACTTGCTTTCTTGCTTCTGTTTGTTGGTTTATCCTTTAAAATTGCGACAGTGCCGTTTCATATGTGGGCACCGGATGTATATGAAGGGTCCGCGGTACCTGTTACAGCTTTCCTCGGGACAATCTCTAAAATCGCTGGGTTTATTATGATGATAAGATTGTTCCTTATGATATTCGGCGCTATACCGGTTCATGGAAGTGAGCAATCAGTATTCTCTAATATGAGCGTATATATTGCTGTACTGGCCATTATTACGATGATCATAGGTAATGTTGTAGCGTTAAAGCAATACAGCGTGAAGCGTCTGTTTGCCTATTCTGGCATAGCACATGCTGGATATTTACTCGTTCCACTTGTAGCGTTATCGCCATTTACGATGGATAGTATGTGGTTTTATATGCTAGCATACGTGCTGATGAATATAGGAGCTTTTGCAGTCATTCATGGATTAATCTTACAAAGCGGAAAGGAAAATGTAACAATTTTCTCCGGTTTATACAAACGCTCTCCGTTTGGCGCCGCGGCGATGACTATTTTTATTTTATCTTTGGCAGGAATTCCAGGAACAGCTGGTTTTATCGGAAAGGTTAACATTTTCTTAAGCGCCTTTACAGCGAGTCCAGCTCATTACGTGCTAGCATCAGTCATGATGGGCACAACGGTTATCTCATTCGTATATTATTTCCGCATTTTGCAGCAAATGTTCTTTCGAAAGAGTAGTGAAGAAGACCCGGTACACTTACCATTCAACTTGAAAGTTGTTATTAGTTTTTGCGCAATTGCAACCGTATTACTCGGGATTCTACCGGCAATTGGTTACAATTTCTTCTATGAATATTTTCCATTAATGAAAGATTTCTTCTTTACTGGGAACGTGGTACAATAGTGAAAATAAAAAGTGTAGAGTTACTGCTCTACGCTTTTTATTGTGGAGCTCTATTAGTACGAGAGATGTTCCAAGCAAAATAGGTAGTCCCCCTTTAGCTTTTTTCGAAGGGAAAACTTTATACTGCCTATTTAGGCAGGAAAAAGTGTGGTTTCCATTTGTATGGGATCGTTTTGCATCCTAAGTGATGGTAAGCCAAACAAAAGGAGTCGATTTTTTTGGCGCAACTTTTAGGGCAACAAGCACTGATTGCGATTGTTTCGCATTTATTGTTTATTACCATTACGTGGTGGGCCTTACAAGGTATCCATATCGAACGCCTGATGAAATCTGGGAAGGTATTGCAGACGAGGGTGTTACTCATTCTTGTTACGATCGCAATCGGGACATCTGTCAGCAACTTTTTCCTTGATTATTTAGGGTATTCGAAGAGTTTAACGTATTTAGTAAAGTAAGTGTATAGAACCTCATATCTCCGTTAACAATGGGGATAGGAGGGGATGAAACTTGAAAACCTTGAAAACAATTCTTATTGTTGTCGTAAGTATTGTCGTATTCTTGTTCGGGTATAAAGAGATAAAGCCCGTAAGTGACGAAGAGAAAATGGAGAGTATGATCGCAGCTCTTGAAAAAAACGGAACAGAGATAGAGCGGTGGTCATGGTTAGCACGAGAAACCAAAACCATTTCTAACATACATACGTTTCAAAAATTGTTAAATGAATTGAAAGAAAAAGCGAATGTTCAAAAATGGGAATTGGAACAATCTCATAACGGATATAAAGCCACAGCATACAACAAATTTTCTTCTCATGAAGAACGAATAGTAGTCACTTGGAGTAAGGAAAATACTAAAGAAAACACTTTCATTATCTTTGAAGTGAGTGGGTCAAAATGGGATCCTAAAAATATTCAAAAAATGGATAAAATTTTTAGTACAAAACCTAAAATTTACACTTGTGTTCAAGGTGTACTGAATGATAAGATTGAAGGTGTTTTGCAAAATAAAACCAATCAGGTTTTGAAAGATCTTTCAGCAAGAGCGATCGAAGAGATAGAAGAAAGAGCATTTGTGTCAGTCTCGGCATATAATAAAAAGTGGAATGACGCTCTTTCAACAAATAGAGAGAAAATCAATGTGCAAATAGCAATACGTTCTACAGACAACAAAGATACAATTGTGGTTGGCACACCGATCATAACTTCTGAGTATTGAATAGATATTGAAAAAAGGACACGGAGGGGAATAAATTGGAAAAAATCATCGTCCGTGGCGGAAAGCGGTTGAACGGCACAGTGCGTGTTGAGGGCGCGAAAAATGCTGTATTACCAATAATCGCTGCAGCCCTATTAGCGAGTGATGGAAAGAATGTACTATCTGAAGTACCAGTTTTGTCTGATGTATACACAATTAATGAGGTATTACGTCATTTAAATGCTGAAGTCGTATTTGAAAATAACCAAGTAACGATTGATGCTTCAAAGGATTTAAATATTGAAGCACCATTTGAATATGTACGTAAAATGCGTGCGTCCGTTCAAGTAATGGGACCACTATTAGCACGTAATGGCCGTGCTCGTATTGCGCTTCCTGGTGGATGTGCAATTGGTTCACGTCCAATTGACCAACATTTAAAAGGCTTTGAAGCAATGGGAGCGAAAGTAAAAGTTGGTAATGGATTTGTTGAAGCTTATGTAGATGGACAATTACAAGGCGCGAAAATTTACTTAGATTTCCCAAGTGTAGGTGCAACAGAAAACATTATGTCTGCTGCTACATTAGCAAAAGGGACAACAATACTTGAAAACGCAGCGAAAGAACCAGAAATCGTTGACTTAGCTAACTTCTTAAATGCAATGGGAGCAAAAGTACGCGGAGCTGGAACTGGAACGATTCGTATCGAAGGCGTTGATAAATTATATGGTGCACACCATTCTATTATTCCTGACCGTATTGAAGCAGGGACGTTTATGGTTGCAGCAGCAATTACTGGTGGAGACATCTTAATTGAAAATGCTGTACCAGAACATTTACGTTCTATCACAGCGAAAATGGAAGAAATGGGTGTTAAGGTTATTGAGGAAAATGAAGGCGTACGTGTTATCGGCCCAAGTAAATTAAAAGCCGTTGATATTAAAACAATGCCTCATCCTGGTTTCCCAACAGACATGCAATCACAAATGATGGCATTGTTATTACATGCTGATGGAACAAGCATGATCACAGAAACGGTATTTGAAAACCGCTTCATGCATGTTGAAGAATTCCGTCGTATGAATGCAGATATTAAAATTGAAGGTCGTTCTGTTATTATGAATGGACCTAACAACTTACAAGGTGCAGAAGTAGCAGCAACTGACTTACGTGCTGCAGCGGCATTAATTCTAGCTGGTTTAGTATCAGACGGTTACACACGTGTAACAGAATTAAAACACCTTGATCGTGGATATGTAAACTTCCATGAGAAATTAGCTGCATTAGGTGCAACAATTGAACGTGTAAACGAAAAAGTAGAAGAAGTGAAAGAACAACAAATTTCTGATCTTCACGCTTAATTGAAATCGTCTCTATGTCTTTTGACATAGGGGCGATTTTTTTTCTATTACTGTTATAGTCAAGAAACATCTAACTTATGCACGTTTCATTAAAAATATTTCGAAAATTCGTTTGTTTGAAAAGAAGCTTTGCTGCTACTTACTATTAGAAGAATTTCCTCCCGATATGTTCTAAAAGCTCGCTATGCTCCATAAGAATGAAATGAATCCAATTTTATATCGGGGGAAAGAGATGAAAATTTCAAAGCCACTTTTCATTACAATAGCGCTCTTAGTGGCGCTCGTCATTATTGTACCGACCGTACTTGTCATTCCGTTTACGAAAGAGAAGATAAGTCAGCCGCCCCAAAATCCTCCAGCCGTGCAAAATGTGCCAGCTCCTGCAAAGGTAAATACTGCTGTGCAAGTTGCTGTGTATCGCAGTCAGCAAAAGAAGGTAGAAACAGTGCCGATGGAAGAGTATGTTGCAGGTGTAGTAGCTTCTGAGATGAATGCTAGCTTTGAAATAGAGGCATTAAAGGCGCAGGCATTAGCGGCAAGGACATTTATTGTACAGCTTATGCTAAGTGGAAGTAAGAAAAATAATGCGGATGTGACAGATACGGTGAGTGATCAAGTCTACCATAGTAAAGAAGAGTTAAAGAAGACATGGGGCAAAGATTATGAGAAAAACTTGAAGAAGATTGAAGAAGCCGTGTCTAAAACAGCCGGACAAGTTTTAACTTATGAAGGTACTCCCATTACAGCGTCCTTCTTCTCAACAAGTAACGGCTATACGGAAAATGCTGCAGACTACTGGGGAAAGGACTTACCATATTTGAAAAGTGTAGACAGTCCATGGGATCAAACTGCTCCAAAGTTTGCGAGTGAACAAACATTTACTGTAGATGATTTTCAAAAGCGTCTTGGCGTAAAGGTGCTTGCGAATGGGAAAGTCGGTAATATTAAAGAACGTACAGAAGGAAAACGGGTGAAGGATGTAGAGTTTCAAGGAAAAACGTTAACAGGAAAAGAAGTGCGCGACAAATTAGCTTTACGTTCTTCTGACTTTACATGGAAACAACAAGGAAAGAGCATTGTCGTCACAACGAAAGGATATGGTCATGGCGTTGGTATGAGCCAGTATGGTGCCAACGGAATGGCGAAAGAGGGAAAAGGGTATACAGACATTGTTGCTCATTACTATAAAGGTATCGAAATTAAAACGCTCAACGATTATGAAGGAAAGTTAATGGCGAAGAACTAGTTGTCAGGGGGGCCAGACAACTAAATGTAGCCGAATCGGAGAGAAAAATCGGTGTATTTTTCGAATATATCGACCGTTCGACGCAAAAGGAGCTCATCCAAATGAGCTCCTTTTGTCATTATTTGTAGAAAACGAAAGAAATGTTAACAGCTTTTGTCTAGTTGCGCCGTGTTATAATACAGATGTATGTGTATATATAAAATAATAACAGGGGGCATGAAATATGATGATGGATGTACCACTCCTCATTCCAGCGATGATGGAACGGGCGGAGAAGTATTTTTCAAAAAAGGAAGTTGTCTCGCGCACTGCATCTCGTATTCAAACATTAACATACGGAGAGATTGCGAAGCGGACAAGACGGCTTGCTAGTGTACTAAGTAAAATGGGGATTGATAGAGGGGACAAAGTTGGAACAATCGCTTGGAACCATCACCGCCATTTGGAGGCGTATTTTGCGATTCCAGGAATTGGAGCGGTGTTACATACGATTAACTTACGGCTCTCTGCAGATCACATTTCTTATATCATTAACCACGCCGAAGATAAAATCATTCTTGTTGATGAAGATATGGTTCCTGTATTAGAAAGCATTCAACACGAAATTCCTCATGTGAAAGCATTTATTATTATGACAGATGATCACGAACTACCTCACACAACACTATCACCAGCATATCATTACGATAAACTACTTGAAGAAGGCGACGAAACATTTCCATTCATAACAGACTTAGATGAAAAAGAACCTGCAGGTATGTGCTACACTTCTGCAACGACGGGAAAACCGAAAGGCGTGGTGTATACACACCGTAGTATAGCACTCCACAGTTATACGCTCGGCCTTGTAGACGGCGGTAATATATCAGAAGTAGACACTTGTATGCCTGTCGTTCCGATGTTCCATGTAAACGCATGGGGACTTCCTTTTGCTGGTACATGGTTTGGAACAACGCTCGTCTTACCAGGACCACACTTTACTCCGGAAATTTTAGCGCAGCTTATTGAACGTGAGAAGGTGACGATTACTGCTGGTGTACCAACAATTTGGATTGGCCTATTACAAGAGCTTGAAAAGTATCCGTATGATATTAGTAGTATTCGTACGATTTGGTCAGGTGGATCAGCAGCACCGAGAAGTATGATTCGCACATATGAGGAGAAATACGGAATTGCTTTTAGGCAAATATATGGGATGACCGAAACAAGTCCAGCTGTTGTCATTAACTGCCCAAAATCATATCAGCGTGATTTACCGAAAGAAGAATATTATGAGTTACGCTCCCGCCAAGGTTACTTATTCCCAGGTCTTGAAATGAAAGTCATTGGGCAAGAAGGGGAAATCAAGTGGGACGGTGAAGAAATGGGCGAGCTTTGCTTGCGCGGACCATGGATCGCTGGAAGCTATTATAATGATGAACGGACTGAAGAATCGATGAAAGACGGATGGCTGCATACAGGAGACATTGTAACAGTCGATCCGGAAGGGTTTATTAAAATTGCTGACCGTACGAAAGACTTAATTAAAAGTGGCGGCGAATGGATTTCCTCCGTTGATTTAGAAAACGCCTTAATGGCACATGATAAAGTATTAGAAGCATCTGTCGTTGCCGTGCCGCATGAAAAATGGCAGGAACGTCCTGTTGCTTGTGTTGTATTAAAAGAAGGACAAACAGTAGAACAAGAAGAGCTCTATGCCTTATTAGAAGACCAGTTCCCAAAATGGTGGATGCCGGACGACATCTTATTTGTCGAGGAGATTCCAAAAACATCCGTCGGGAAATTTTTGAAAAGAGCGCTTCGTGATCAGTTGAAGACTTATATGGTGAAGCAGAAATAACGATTGTATGTCGCTTGTTTTTGTATATATCGGCGATTTGAAAAAAAGGAGCTAATCTGAATTAGCTCCTTTTTGTTTTTGGGATGAATATCATAATTTTCCATTAACTGTTTGGTATAATGAAATAAAAACTCATCTGGAGGAGAAAGAATGGCGTTACTGGAGCTAAAACAATTGGGGAAGACAAATCAGTTACCGATGGTTCAGCTAGAAATTGAAAAAGGGCAATGTGTTGTGCTGCAATGTAACAATCATACTGCGAAAGTTTTGCAACGCATTATGATTGGTGAAGAAGAAGCGTCTTCAGGGAGTGTCTTATTTGATGGGAAGCCAATGGGAAAGAAAGTTTACTCGCGCATTGGTTTTTGTTTTTTAAAAGATGAAGCATATGATCGTTTGAAAGTGAAAGAATATTTTTCTTTTTTATCCGGATTATATGAATCGAATATTAGCATAGAAGAAGTTGTCCAACATGTTGGTTTACTCGATAAGATGAATGTCAAAATCGAAAAGCTTTCCTTTTCCGAAAAACGTCGTCTTCATATTGGCCGGGTTATCATTCATAACCCAGATCTAATCATTTTTGAAGAACCAGAACAAAATGTAGATATCGAAAGTACAATTATCATTCGAAAAGCAATTATGCGGTTGAAAGAACAAGGGAAGGCCATCTTTATTACATCATCCTTTTTGTCGGATGCACTCTCTTTAACAGAAGATGTGTATATATTAAATCAAGATGGCGTTAAAAAAGTAGAAATTGAGCAGGAAGAAGATGAAGAGATAGATCCAGAAAAAGTTGTCCAAATGATTCCGCAAATGAAGCTTGAAAGAATCCCGGCAAAAGTGAACGATAAAATCATTTTACTTGATCCAACGGAGATTCACTTTATCGAAACGCAAAATGGAACGACGCATATTCATGTTCGCGAAGGGGACTTTGTTTGTGCGTTAACATTAAGTGAATTAGAAGAGAGATTAAAAGGATTTGGATTTTTTAGATGTCATCGTTCTTACCTTGTTAACTTACAGCGTGTACGAGAAGTTATCACTTGGACTCGTAATAGCTTTAGTTTAATTTTAGATGATGAACGAAAAAGTTCCATTCCACTTTCGAAAGGTCGAATGGATGAATTAAAAGATGTTATTGGACTGTAATTATGCGCTAGTGGGACAGAAATAGGATTCATTCACCGGTAAAAATACTCCTTTTACCGGTATTTTACTGCGTAATCCCTTTGTTTTTCATATGATTGAGTCAAGAAAAGCAAACACAACAAGCCGAGGCGGCAAACGAGTCGCTGAAGCTAATTTTATCTATAGAAGAAAAAACAAAGGGGATGACGAAATGACATTGGCAATTGAAATGAAGGATGTAATGAAAACCTTTAATGAGAAAACAGCACTTCGAAATGTAAATATTGAAGTGAAGCAAGGGGAGATCTTCGGGTTTCTTGGACCGAGTGGATCAGGAAAAACAACAACAGTGAAAATTTTAACTTCCCAATTGCTTCATAGTGTTGGGAAAGTGAGAGTACTAGGAAAAGATATTACAGGACCAAGCAGCATCGATTATAAACGAATTGGCATTTTAACAGATAATAGCGGTTTATATGAAAGACTTAGCATTTATGATAACTTACTATTATTTTGTGACTTATACGACTGCAAAAAAGAACGAATTGATGAAGTGCTATCGCAAGTGAATCTAATAGAAGATAAAAAAACACCAGTAAAAAAATTATCAAAGGGGATGAAGCAACGTGTTACGTTAGCACGAGCAATCCTGCATAAACCAGATATGCTCTTCTTAGATGAACCAACGTCTGCGCTTGATCCAGTGAACGTTCAAAACATTCATAATATCTTAAGAGATTTAAATAAAGAAGGAACAACAATCTTCTTAACAACGCACAACATGGATGAAGCAGAAACACTTTGCGACCGCATTGCCTTCTTATGCGGCGGAGAAATTGTAGCGCTTGATACACCAGAAAATCTCCGTTTACAATATGCAAAAAACAAAATTGAAGTTGTTTTAAAAGATAAGAAAAAAGAAACCGTGCAAAAAGATGAATTAGGGGCAAAACGGATTTCAGAATGGATGAAAAAAGGTGAATTATTATCGATTCATTCGCATGAGCCGACTTTGGGGGATATTTTTATTGAAGTAACTGGGAGGGGATTATAATGACATTTTCAATGAGACGGTTATCAGCTATCTTACGTAAAGAGATGCAGGATTTGAAAAATAACGCACAAATATTATTGATGGCAATTTTACCACTTGGATTGGCGTTGTTTTATAAGCAAATGGGAGAGGGTAAGGAGTTTATGGGAGGGATTGTAATCGTCATGGTATTATGTATGGTTACAACAATCTCACAGGCAACTCTTATTGCAGAAGAGAAGGAGAAACATACGTTACGTGTGCTTATGCTATCTCCTGCATCTCCAGTTGAAATTATTATTGGAAAAGCACTACCAATCATTGTTTTAACGTTTGCTATAAGTTTTCTTAATTTATTTATATTAGATATTTTACAGGGAAGTATTTTGTTCATGTTTATGTTAATTTTATTAGGAACATTATTATTCATCGTATTTGGGACAATTATTGCTCTTTTAGCTAAAAATTTAGTGCAAGTTTCTGTTATTGCATCACCGATTGCAATGATCTTACTCATGGCTCCATTTTTAAGTCATTTTATAAAAAATGATGTTTTGAAAAAAGTGTTATCTTATTCACCGACAAGCCATATTTTTGATGCGGTTGTAAGTATAGTAGAGGATAAAGGTTTCTCTGCAATCGACACAAACCTATTAAATATCTCCATTTGGTTAATTATCTCAATTATTTTGTGTCTTATTGTCTACAAAAAGAAACAACTAGACTAAAAAACTGAGCCAAAGCGCTCAGTTTTTTCTTTTTTCTATCATTTCCTCGGAAATTTTGTAATTTCTATACATATATTTACATATTTTGTCGAAAAGTAATTAGTTATAGGTTGTATAGGATGAATGAATATTGTTCAAAATGATTGCTGAGGTGATGATAGAATGCGAGGAAGGAATAATAAAAAGTCGCGAAAAGTAGTTCATTTATTTCAAAAACGGTGGGTATTTCCGGCAATCTATATTGCATGTGCAGCGGTAATCTTAACGGTTGCTCTATGGTTCCAGGCAGCTAATCCAAAGAAAGCGCCTAATAAAGAGCAAGCAACGCCGTATAGCCAAACGGAAGATCCAGGAATACCGGTAACGAAGTCTTCAGAAGTTGTGAAAATGCCAGCTGCAGCAAATGCAGAAGTTGTTGTGAAGAAAAAGTTTTATGAGGATGCAGCAACAGAGGAGGAGCAAGAACAAGCACTTGTCTTTTATAACAACACATATTCTCCTAATAAAGGAATCGATATTGCTGCGAAAAATGGGAAAGAATTTGATGTTACAGCTGCTTTAAGCGGTACAGTAACAAAAGCGGAAAAAGATTCGCTTCTCGGTTATGTTATAACAGTTGATAATGGAAATGGTCTTGCGACATCTTATCAAAGCTTAGGCAGTGTAAAAGTAGAAAAAGGTGCAAAAGTTGCACAAGGTGAAGTGTTAGGAAAATCCGGCTTAAGCGCAATGAATAAGGAAGCAGGTTCCCATGTACACTTTGAAGTACGTAAAGATAATGTAGCTGTCAATCCAGAGCGTTACCTTAACAAACTTGCGACAGATGTAAAAGCAGAAGCAGGAGCAGCAAAAGCGACAAATGGTTCTGCTGATGAAAAGGCAACAAACAGCCAAACAGAAGACAAGCAGCAGAAAGAAGAGAAGTCAACAAACGGTTCTGCTGATGAAAAGGCAACAAACAGCCAAACAGAAGACAAGCAGCAGAAGGAAGAGAAGTCAACAAATGGCTCTGCTGATGAAAAGGCAACAAACAGCCAAACAGAAGACAAGCAGCAGAAAGAAGAGAAATCAACAAATAGCTCAGCTGATGAAAAACAGCAAAAAGAAGAAAAATCAACAAATGGTTCTACGGAATCATCTAGCGACCCTTCTTCTACACAAGAATAGTAAAATGAAAAAATCAGTTCTCACTAGGGGGGCTGATTTTTTTACTATTATATAAAAATAATTCGTTTTTCGGAAAAAATAGCAATAACAAGGAAATTGGACAGAATTCTCGAATATATATTAAGAAAAGGAGGGGATTCTGTGTCATTTTTATTTGTTCTGTCGATTGCTCTTATTTTATTGTTTATTTTATTTACTTTATATTATTACATTGCTAGTAAGAAAGAAGTTCCCCACCATCAATTACTAGAAGAAGAATGTGATCGAGAAGAATGACGCCTTTGAAAAGAGGCGTCATTCTTTGTTTTTGTATAGAAGCCCATCAAGTGAAAATTGTCATTGTTAACGTATTTCTCACACAAAATTGTAATTTTTCTTAACTTAGTCCTCAAAAATACTCAACTTGTAGCATATATCAGTAATGCGAGCAATACAATGATATAAACCAATGCAAAGAGAGTGTTTGAGGTGAGAAATCGTGAATCATTTCATTATAAATTCCAGAATGTTTAACGCTTACAAACAGCACTCGAATTTACTTCTTAGTCATATGCAGCGAGTCTCATTTCACACTTCTCACATCCAATTTAGGGAGGCGAGTGGTGTGCACGATTACATCAAAGAGAGAACTATCAAGATTGGCAAGTATATCGTGGAGACAAGAAAAACAGTTCGTGTGATTGCGAAAGAGTTTGGGGTATCAAAGAGTACAGTTCATAAAGATTTGACAGAACGTTTACCAGAAATTAATCCAGAGCTCGCAAATGAAGTGAAAGAAATTCTAGATTATCATAAGTCGATTCGCCATCTAAGAGGCGGGGAAGCGACGAAGCAGAAGTATCGAAAAGAAGATACAGAAAAAACCGTGCGGCAATAATTTATGATATGGCAAACATTCCTTGATTATTATGGAACATTTTTCAGAAGAATTATCTTTTCAAATATTACGTTTCTGTTAAAAATATGATAAAATCAGGAATTAGGTGTAAAAGAATTCGGGTACAACCTGATTTTGAATATCAAGGAGGAAAAAACAGGAATGTTTGCGAGAGATATCGGAATTGACCTAGGCACGGCTAACGTATTAATTCATGTAAAGGGTAAAGGGATCGTTTTAAACGAACCGTCTGTTGTAGCAATTGATCGCAATACTGGAAAAGTATTAGCGGTAGGTGAAGAAGCAAGAAGTATGGTAGGACGTACACCTGGAAATATTGTAGCGATTCGTCCGCTTAAAGATGGTGTAATCGCAGATTTTGAAATTACAGAAGCAATGTTAAAGTATTTTATTAACAAACTGGACGTGAAGAGCTTCTTTTCAAAACCTCGTATTTTAATTTGTTGTCCAACAAACATCACATCTGTCGAACAAAAAGCAATTCGTGAAGCTGCTGAACGTTCAGGTGGTAAAACAGTATTCTTAGAAGAAGAACCAAAAGTATCTGCTGTTGGTGCTGGTATGGAAATCTTCCAACCGAGCGGAAATATGGTTGTTGATATCGGCGGGGGTACAACAGATATTGCCGTACTTTCAATGGGTGATATTGTTACCTCCTCCTCTATCAAAATGGCCGGTGACAAGTTTGATATGGAGATCCTAAACTATATTAAACGCAAGTATAAGTTATTAATCGGGGAACGTACATCAGAAGATATTAAAATTAAAGTCGGTACAGTATTCCCAGGTGCACGTAGTGAAGAACTTGAAATTCGTGGACGTGACATGGTAACAGGCTTACCACGCACAATCACAGTATGTTCAGAAGAAATTACAGAAGCACTAAAAGAAAACGCTTCTATTATTGTACAAGCTGCAAAAGGTGTATTAGAGCGTACACCACCAGAACTATCTGCAGACATCATTGACCGCGGTGTTATCTTAACAGGCGGCGGCGCATTACTACACGGTATCGACATGCTTCTTGCAGAAGAATTAAAAGTACCAGTACTAATCGCTGAAAATCCAATGCACTGTGTTGCTGTTGGTACGGGCATTATGTTAGAGAATATTGATAAATTGCCGAAGCGTATGTTGAAATAAAATTAAAAAATTTATAAAAGAAATAGTAAAAGTGCAAAGAAAAATATTTTCTTTGCACTTTTTTGTACATAAAGAAATACGCCAAGGTTTTGTAACATTAGACAAGAAAACGCTTTCTACGACTAAATATGACAAGAATTGTTAGATGGTTGTCATAGTTTGTCAATAAAAATTATGTTATAATCACTCTTGTGAATTTCGTGTGAACTTAATGTAAATGTAATGTAAATTTTTGTTAGATTTCCGTTGGTAAAATTGAGTTTTTCTTACCATTCATATGTGTAGGAGAATCCCTGATTTAAAGATATTTTTAAACAAAATAATTATAAAACAAGAATACTTCACAGGGGGCATGATTATGAAAAAGGTTATTACATATGGCACTTTCGATTTATTGCACTGGGGACATATTAACTTGTTGAAGAGAGCGAAAGATCTAGGAGATTATTTAATCGTTGCTGTTTCTTCAGATGAGTTTAATAAATTAAAGAATAAAAAGTCTTATCATAGTTATGAAAATCGTAAAATGATTTTAGAAGCAGTTCGTTATGTAGATGAGGTAATTCCTGAAAATCATTGGGAACAAAAAGTACGAGATGTACAAGAACAAGATGTAGATATTTTTGTAATGGGTGATGACTGGAAAGGGCAGTTCGATTTCTTAAAAGAACACTGTGAAGTTGTTTATTTACCAAGAACAATAGGAATTTCTACGACTAAAATTAAACAGGAGCTAGTGCTAGTTGCTAGGTAGTATAGTATGTTTCGAGAATTTATTATCACAGTATATCTAATTGTATTCAAAATCCTATTTAGTATAGCAAAGTTATTTCCTCTTAAAAAAAAGGTAACCTTTATTATGTCGTATGGGGAAAACCTTATCTGTATCTATGAAGAGATGAAGAGGCAACATATAGATTGTGAAGTTGTTTTTTTATATAAATCAACTTGTAAATATGAAGTGAAAAGTTATCCGGATGTAAAGTCATTCGCATTTGAAACAAAAAGCATAGTACAAACGGTACAAGCAATATATCATTTAGCAACATCTCAACGTGTTATTATTGATAATTATTTTGGATCTCTATCTACAGTGCAATTTAGAAGCGGTGTAGAGTGTATTCAAATTTGGCATGCGGCAGGTGCCATTAAAAAGTTTGGATTATTAGCCCCTTCATTTAAAAGGAGAAGTAAATATGCTCAAAATAGATTTTTAAGAGTATATAAAAATTTTCATAAGATTGTTGTAGGATCAGATGCATTAGCAGAAGTTTATATAAATGCATTTGGAATCACCCCCGAAAATATATTAAAAACAGGTATTCCACGCACGGATTTATTTTTTAATAAAGACAATCAAACACACATTATTAATAATCTTGTTTGTAGTAATCCGGAGTTAAAACAGAAAAAAGTAATTTTATATGCTCCGACTTTTAGAGATAAAGAGCTGGAAGATTTTGATTTACATTTAAATATTGATGCAATGTATGAAGCTTTAAAAGACGAATACCTACTTGTTATTAAATTACATCCTGCTATCAGAAATAAAATGGAATACAAGGAAACATATAAAAATTTCTTATATGACTATTCTTTATATCCTAATATAAATGATTTGTTTTTAGTAACAGATATTTTAATAACAGATTATTCCTCTGTACCTTTTGAATTTTGTTTATTAAATAAGCCAATGATATTTTTCACATATGATTTAAAGAAATATGAGAAGAAAAGAGGAATCATTGGAGATTTTATGTCAGATGTCCCTGGACCCGTTGTGTATAATTCGGCTGAAATTATTGAGACGATACAAAATCATTCATTCGATATTAAAAAATTGGAACAATTTAATGCACGGTGGAATCAATATTCAAATGGTAATTCAAGTAGGAATTTAGTGAATTACTTATTTGATCGAAATGAAATTGAGATTTAAGCTATGTCATAAGTAGCAAGTGGAAGAGGCTAAGTTGGGGTTCATGAAAATTACTTAGCTTTTTTATTTATGTAAGAATTTTAATTGTTAGTGTGTAATTTATAAAACGGCTAATTGTAGTTAGAAGGTGATTAATAATAATGGATGTAATCAAAAGAATAAAAAACCATCGAATCATAAAGGTTGTTTGTAAAACGATATTTGTCGCTTGTAGTCGTTTACCTGTTCGGAAAAAATTAGTTGTTTTTGAAAGTTTTTCGGGCAAACAGTATAGTTGTAATCCGCGTGCGATATATGAATATATGGAGCAGCAACATGCAGGATTCCATATGGTTTGGAGTGTGGATAAAAATTACACAGTACAGTTTAAAGAGGTAAATATTCCATATATTAAACGTTTTTCGCTTCGTTGGTTTATTTTAATGGCACGTGCACAATATTGGGTTACAAATAGTCGGATGCCATTGTGGCTCCCAAAACCGAAGCACACCACCTATGTACAAACTTGGCACGGTACACCATTAAAGAAATTAGCAATGGATATGAATGAAGTCCATATGCCAGGAACAACCACAGAAAAATATAAGGAAAATTTCAAAAGAGAAGCGCAAAATTGGGATTATTTATTATCACCTAATGCATATTCCACAGGGATTTTTCAAAGGGCGTTTCAATTTAAGAAAAATGTAGTTGAGGCGGGATATCCTCGAAACGATTTTTTATATGTAAAAAATAATGATAAGAAAATTGAAGAGATAAAGAAAAAGAATGGTTTACCCGTAGATAAAAAAGTTATTTTATATGCTCCAACGTGGAGGGATGATCAATTTTATAGTAAAGGGCGTTATAAGCTAGACTTGCAATTGGATTTAAGCCTTTTACAACAAAAGTTAGGTTCTGATTATATCATCCTGCTAAGGATGCATTATCTAGTAGCAGAGCAGTTTGATTTAACCCCCTATAAAGGATTTGTTTATGATTTTTCGCATCATGTTGATATTAATGAATTATACGTGTTATCAGATTTGTTAATTACAGATTATTCTTCTGTCTTTTTTGATTATGCTAATTTAAAAAGGCCTATTATTTTTTACACGTATGATATTGATTCATATCGTGATAAATTAAGAGGTTTTTATTTTGATTTAGAAAAAGAAGCCCCTGGACCAGTTGTTTCAACAAGTGAAGGTGTGTTAGAAGAGATTATGAAGTTCCAAAGGAATGGATTAGGCGAATTTGAAAAAAAATACGATGCTTTCTATAGTAACTACTGTTATTTGGAAGATGGTTTTGCATCTAGACGTGTAGTAGAGAAAGTGTTTTTTAGAGAGGCACAATAAAATGAATGCAATGATTATGGTATTAAAAGAACAGATAAATAGTCTCTATTTAATTAAACGTCTGTCTATTTATCAAGTTAAAAGTACAAATAAAGATAACTATCTAGGCATTGTTTGGGAAATGTTAAACCCTTTAATTCAAATGAGTATTTATTGGTTTGTTTTTGGAATTGCAATAAGAGGCGGTTCAGGTGTTAATGGTGTTCCATTTGTATATTGGTTGATTTCTGGTGTAGCGGTATGGTTCTTTATTAATCCTGCAACTTTGCAAGCTTCTAAATCTATTTATACAAGGTTAAATATGATTTCAAAGATGAGTTTTCCAATGAGCGTTATTCCTAGTTATGTAATTATGTCTAACTTTTATCAACATCTAATATTAGTAGGTATTGTTACTTTTATATTTTTAGTATCGGGTCAAGGGATTTCAATCCATTATATTCAATTGATCTATTATATGTTTGCTACAGTTATGCTCGTTTTTGCATTTTCTTTAATTACTTCTACGTTATCCACAATCGTGCGTGATGTACAAATGGTAGTACAATCTTTAATGCGGATGCTACTCTATTTAACTCCTATTT
This sequence comes from Bacillus sp. XF8, assembly GCF_017498755.1. NCBI lineage: Bacteria > Bacillati > Bacillota > Bacilli > Caryophanales > Bacillaceae > Bacillus > Bacillus sp. XF8. The sequence continues at coordinate 24,678 of NZ_JAGDQK010000012.1, forward strand.
TATGGACTCCTGAGAAGTTACCGCACGCTTTACAAAAGATTATGCAACTTAATCCATTATGCTACATTGTCGAAGGCTATCGAAAAGCCTTTTTAGGCACAGGCTGGTTTTATGAAGATATAAAGTATGCGCTCTATTTCTGGGGCATTGTGTTCTTTATGTTATTAATTGGTACAGCAGTACATGTGAAATTTAGAAAACATTTTGTAGACTACCTATAATGAGGATTGTAAAAAATGAATTATTCAGTGAAGTTTCATAATGTAACAAAAAAATATAAAATGCATAGTAAAAGTTCTGATAAGTTAAAGGATATTATATATCCGGGCGGATTTGGTGAAGATTTTTACGCGTTAAGAAATTTAAGTTTTGAAGCTCAAAAAGGTGATGTAATAGGTATTATTGGCGTAAATGGATCTGGTAAATCAACAATGTCCAATTTAATTGCTGGTATTACACCACCTACGGCAGGAACTATTGATATAAAGGGTAAAATAGCACTTATTGCTATAGCTGCCGGACTTAATAATCAGTTAACAGGCCGAGAAAATATTGAATTGAAATGCTTGATGATGGGATTAAGTAAAGAGGAGATTGAAACATTAACACCAGAAATTATCGAGTTTGCCGATATTGGTAAGTTTATTGATATGCCTGTAAAAAAATATTCTAGTGGTATGAAATCTCGCCTTGGTTTTGCAATTTCTGTGAATATTAATCCAGATGTTTTAGTTATCGATGAAGCTTTGTCTGTAGGTGATCAAACATTTACAGACAAATGTTTAAAGCGAATGAATGAATTTAAAGAACAAGGGAAAACAATCTTTTTCGTGAGTCATTCATTAGGACAAGTGAAACAGTTTTGTACAAAAGCGTTATGGCTGGAATATGGTGAAATTAAGGATTATGGGCTTATGCAAGATGTAATGCCTAAATACGAACAGTTTTTAAGAGAATACCGTGCTATGAGTAAAGAAGAGCAGCAAAAGTTTAAAGAAGAAGCACAGAGAAAACAAGCTGGTCAGGAAATGGAGCAGGAGGATGTTAAGACTTTAGATACGGAGCTACCAACATACGGATATGCCGGATTAAATCCAAGGAAACGGAATAAAAAGAAAAAATATATGATTCCATTGGCAGGATTGGTTTTATGTATCGGAGTAGGAAGTACTGCTTATTTGAAAAAAGATTTGTTTGTCCAGCCTCATCAGGAAGAATCTGTAAGTAAAAAGAAACAAGTGTCTAGTGAAGAGAAAAAAAACCCATTGGCAGATTTAGATGTTCGATATGTGAAAATGGCAAAGGCAAGGGTTAGAAGTATGCCAAATCTAAATAGTCAGCAAGTAGCTATGATGGAATTTGGTACACCGTTTGTGGTAAAGGAACAGCAAAAAGATGAAAAAGACGATATAAACTGGTTAAAGCTTGTATATGAAGATGGAACAGAAGGTTGGATTAGTGAGGGTGTGTCAAGTAAGATTCCTTTTAGCTCAGCTTTACAGTATGAGACTATCTCTAACAAGTTAAGTGAGTTATCAGGCTCAAACCAAAACTTTGAAAGTGGCATATCCTTATTAGGAAAAAATCAACAAGATGTACAGAGTATAATAGGGAAGTCGAAAAATACAGAAGAACTATTAGAGGGTACAGTAAATAGTTACAAAAATATCAATGTTCTATATAACCATCAGTTTACTGTAAAGCAGGTTACAATACAGAATATATCTATCCCTAAAGTGGCGATGTTAGAGAAGTTAGGTCAAGCACAATTAGTAAGTGAAGACGGAGCATCATTTATATATCGCTCTGATAAATATGATTTTAAACTTTCATCCGCAGATGGTATAACTATTGATCAGATATCTATATTTTTACATGCTAATTAAATTGATGAAGTGTTTACATGATTACGGTGGGATTAAAACCTTCGTATATTGCTCATAGTTGAGTTATAACATACAAATTCCTTAAAAATCATATATTTAACTATATGAATTTAATTCGTTGAAATGCTGAAGAAAGAGTGAAGCGAATGGTAAAATCCTCCGGAAAGTTAATTTCTAAAATACGAATAACGTCATTTAAGAAGAAAAAAGAAAAATGGCAGTTTGCCATTAGAATAAAATGTAGAGATAAGTGTACGGTCGAGGCTATAACTTTAAAAAAAAGGAACGGAAATAAAGTTTATCAACTCCCGTATCAGGAAAATAGCGCAAATGAATTTGAAAAGGAGGTTTTCTTTGAGATAGAACTGAGTCAACTTGAGCTAGGTCCGTTTCTTTGGGATTTTTATGTTCATTTGAAATCTGATGAACTTAAAAGTTATCGAATTAAACATCCCAGCTATATTGTTAATATGAAGCTAAACAATCGATTACAGCGTGACCATAGTGAAGATGGATATGTAGTATATCCATATGTGACTGTTAAAGGTGGACTCAGCATACATTATCGAAGGAAGGGAACTTATGATCAGTTAAAATATGCTTTGAAAGAAAAGTTGGCATTAATTGTATACTATGCATTCAAATGGTATTGGGATCGAAAAGACATTGTATTAGCATATGAGAAATTTAGCCAAACTGCACAAGATAATTCTTACTATTTTTTTAAATATTGCTATGATCATAAACGAATTCCCAATCTATATTATGTAATTAACAAAAAGTCTAATGACTATAAGGTGCTTGATCAATATGAGGATAAAGTTATAGATTTTATGAGCATCAAGCATATGATTTATCTCCTTGCTAGTACATTTATGATATCTTCTGAGTCAAAAGCACACTGTTATATATGGAAAGAAAACAGAGGAACGTTAAAGAAAGTTATTCATGCTAAAAAACACGTTTTTTTACAACACGGTGTATTAGGCTTGAAAAAGGTAGATTCAATTTTTAAAAAAGGTAGTCCGAATGGAACAAATCTATTTTGTGTATCTTCGGAATACGAAAAAGAAATTGTAAAACAATTTTTTAATTATACAGAAGATGAAATTATTGTGAGTGGATTAGCAAGGTGGGATTATTTGCAAGATAAGAGTGGGAAGCAAAAACAAATTCTATTGCTACCGACATGGCGAGAGTGGCTAGATGAGATGCCAGAGGAAGAGTTTTTAGATAGTCAATTTTATAGACAATATGAAAGGCTGCTAAATGATGCAACCCTTGTTGAACAACTAGAGAAACATAACGCTATTTTAAAATTTTGTATGCATCCAAGAATTCATAGTTCTATTCGTTATTTTCAGTGTAAGACTTCAAATGTACAATTTGTCACATACAAAGATATAAAAATTAATGAGTTGATAATGGAATCTTCACTGCTTATAACAGATTATTCTAGTGTTTCTTGGGATATGTATTATTTAAAAAAGCCAATTATTTTCTTTCAATTTGATGGTATGTTAAACGGGTATTTAGATGTAGAGCAGGAATTATTTGGAGATAGATGTGTCCATGTGGAGGAATTAATCCAATTACTAACTTTTTATATAAATAATGGGTTTGAAGAAAAGGAAAAATATACATTGCTTAGAAATCGCCTATTTTCATATGTCGATCAGAATAATTCAAAGAGGATTGCGAAAGGGATATTTGAAAAAGCTAATCAATTAAAGCAATAGCTGAAGATTATGTGATTGATGGGTAAATTGAACTGCTAGTAGGAGAAAGGTGAGAGAGAATTGAAAGTCAAATTGTTACTAGAAGAAATAAACAATGTGCCAAATGGAAATGTTGAGTTGGATATTTCTGTAAAAACGGATGGAGAGATTGAAGAAGTTTATAAGAGAATAAAGGGGTTATTTATTCAAAAGGGAAGTTTAAAAAAGCAATTATTATCATCTAGCGCAGAATTTCATGAAGATAGAATGGTATACACGTTACCAATTTCTGAGCTATCAAAAATAATGAATTATGGAAAATTAAATCTTTGTTTACAATTAGATCAAGATGCAATTTATATTCCTATATATAACAATGTAAAGGAAGAATTCTATATATGTTCAAAACAAACAGTATTTCAATTGAATACTAGTGACTCGATTGAAAAAGTTGTTGAGTTTAGTAGAAAAGATTCCGTAAGTATTATAGTTTCTGTAACTGAAGTTAGTGAAAATAAAGAAAAAGACCTCCTAATACTAGGGGATTTTTCACCAGAGTTTAAACGTAAGGAAGTATGCTTAAAAGAGTTGTTCTTAAAAAATAACTTTACAAAAGAAGTTAGGAAACTAACTGGTTTAAAAGTGAACAATCATACAAATGAATATCAAGCAATATTAAAGTTAAAAGACAATCCACTATATGACGGCAATTGGGAAATGTTTTGTTCAGGAACCTTTAATGATATGCCTATATCAATAAAGGTTAAATACACAAAAGCAGATAAAGTAGTGGGCAGTTATTTTAGTAATTGTGATCAATTATACTATCATGTGTTTTCTTGTAATAATAAACATGAAGTAGTTATGAATATTAAAAAGAATACAGAATCAATGGTTTCTACTCAAATTGATAATGTAGAATTGGATCAAAATAAGTTAATTATTGAAGGGGAAGTTCAATTTCAAAGCTCCATAGATACGGAAAATCAAAGAGCACAGTTGCTGTTTATTCACCGAGATACCAAAAGAGAACAATCTCATCCTATTTCTGTAACAGACAAATATTTTGAATCAATTGTTGATTTTGGAGAAGAGATTGCCTTTGGGGAAAAAGGGATTTGGGATGTATTTGTAAGCTTTGAAGTACAGGGGATCAGAGATAAAGTCAAATTAAATTTAGGTTCTAAATCGGATTTTGTGATTATTCCTAAGACAGTTTACAATCAAGCTAGTGGTGTAAAGAGAATTCGACCATATGTGACTTTAGATAATAACCTAGCACTATTGATTAGAGATGAAGGAGTGTATTGTGATGTAATCAGTGTTGATTACGAGGCTAGTAATTTGATAGTAAAAGGTTTTGTAGACATTCCAGATATTGATTATGTTGTAAAAAACGTGTATCTGTATGAAGAGTCCCTCGACTTGAAAATGAAATGTATAAGCGAATTTGTAAAAGGAGATGAGGGATATTATTTTAATAGTTCATATAATTGGAATGCATTCGATATTGAGCGTTATGGTGAATTGAATTTAAAGTTTATGATCCATATTGAGAGTAATGGGCATAGTATTGAATTTAGTTTGAATTCTAACTTAGACGATATAGATAATAAAGCTAAGGCAATTATCTATCCGCCATTAAACCAAAATATTAATGGGTATCCGATGCAAATTCAGCCATATTACACAAATCAAAATGAATTATCGGTAGCTGTGCAAAATTCTTTACAGGCATATTGTATTGCAATGGATTTCAAAAAGAACAATATTAACCTTGTTATTTGTTCAATGACTGAAGAGCAGTTTGAAGTTCAGGATACAAGGCTAATTTGTAGAGAAAGAAACACAGGCCAAACTTTTATACAAAAGGGTAAGCTAAATAAGTTGAATGAGTATCAATTTGATATTGATAGATCACTTATACAAACAAATGAAGTTCAAGATGCAGGGAAATGGGATGTTTATTTTGCTGCAAAGAGTAATAACAACGAAGTTAAAACAAGGGTATTGTGTAATGATATAAATATTATAAACCAGAATTCTACTTTTAAGTCGAATGCAATAAAAGTTGGAAGTGAGTTATACGCTTCTATATTCTTTGAAAAAAAGAATAAGACGATGTTGTTTGAAACGCGAAACTTAAAGGCTCATGAGAAGAAAAAGGAGAAAATAAGATTCTTAATGGCTAAAGGGATTGCTAAAATATGGAGCAAGTTTAGGAAGAAACCAGTATGGCTTATTGGTGAGAACTTAGGAGAGGTTGCGCAAGATAACGGATTTGCCTTTTTTGAATCATGTGTTAAGAAGAATGTTTCAGAAGACTATTATTATGTAAGTAAAGCGGAGAATAAGAATATGGATAATTTAGAGCCATATAAATCTAAGGTTATTCGCTACGATAGTTTTAAACATCTTTGCTTATATCATTTAAGTAATTATCTTATTGTAAGTCATGGAATTCGAGATGTTATTCCAAATATTGTTCATCCTAAAATGGGTAGTAACACAAAGCCAATTATTTACTTACAACATGGTATTATTGCAATGAAAAAGTTAGAGTTCAATAGAAAATCGTATAACGGAATGATTAAAAAGTTTGTCGTTTCTTCTACGCATGAAAAGAACATTTTGATAAATGAAATGAATTTTAAAGAAAAGCAAATAATGACTACAGGTTTAGCTAGGTTTGATTCACTGGTGGATAAAAGTAAGGATAAGAAGACTAGAGAGATTCTACTTATGCCTACATGGAGAGAATGGATAATTGGCTCAAAAGAAGGATTTTTAAAATCAGATTTCTTTGTATACTATCACGGATTATTGCAGGATAAAAGATTACATGATTTGCTTGAAAAAAATAATTTAGTACTTAAGTTCTTCCCGCATATTGAAATACAAAAAAAATATAAGGATGAATTTACAAACTTAAATGAAAGAATACAATTTGTTAAACTTGGTGAAGAGAGTGTAAAAGAACTGATTCAAAATAGTTCTTTAATGATTACGGATTACTCAAGCGTTGTCTTTGATTTTAATTACTTGAAAAAGCCAACAATCTTTTATCATTTTGATGTGAATGATTATTTGAAACATAGAGGGTCTTATATAGATTTAAATAAAGATTTAGTTGGAGATATAGCATATACAAAAGAGGAAGTAATAAAATACATTAGCGAATATGCTAAGAATAATTTTAAATACAAATCTCAGTATCTTATTAAATCTAAAAAATATTATGCTTACCATGATGAAAAGAACTTTGAACGAATTTATAAGGAAATTAAAAAAATATCAAATGAAAAATAAAGAAATAGTGAGGTATAGAAGGGTGAAAATTACTTTCCTTGTATATAATATTTACGGAATGGGAGGAACTGTAAGGACAGTTGTGAATACTGCTAACTATTTTGCCTCCCAAAACTATGATGTAGAGATTGTTAGTGTTAGAAGAACGAGTGCAAAGCCGATGTTTGATATTGATAAAAAAGTAAAGCTTACTCCTATTTTTGATGCTAGAAGAGGAAAACTATTCGGAAGAAACACACCTCTTTATCAGAAAGTAATAAAGAAAATTTTATTGAAAATGCCTAGTTTTTTCATAGATAAAAGTGAAGATTTATATCACATGTTCAATCTTTTTGTTGACTTTAAAATTATTGCTGCACTAAGAAAAATCAATGAAGGTATCTTAATTACAACAATACCATCATTTAATATCTTAGCAGCTAGGTTTGTAAGTAATAATGTAATTAAGGTTGGTCAGGAACATAAGTATTTTGGTGGCCATGAAAAATGTTTACAAAATAAAATTGAAAAATATTATGGAAAATTAGATGCTTTAACATGCCTAACAGATTCGGAAATTAACGACTATCAATCGCTCTTAAAAGGAACTGGAGTAAAGCTATATAAAGTAGAAAATGCTACAGCAATTCCTGAGGAAACAGCTGAATTGGATAAAAAAGTAGTGATTGCAGCGGGGAGGTATGTGCCTCAGAAAGGTTTTGATCTTTTAGTACCTGCATTCGCTAAAGTTATAGAGAAATATCCAGATTGGAAGCTGAAAATATTTGGTTCGGGAGAAGATGAACAACTTCTTCGACAACAAATTTTTGATCATAAAGCCTATAATAATATTTTCTTAATGCCAAAAACGAATGATATTATTGGTGAAATGCTTAATTCATCAATTTATGTTTTAAGTTCTAGATACGAACCTTTTGGGATGGTTATAATTGAAGCTATGTCAGTAGGAGTTCCATGTGTAAGCTTTGCTTGTACAGGTCCTGTTGAAATAATTAAAAATAAAGAAGATGGATTGCTTGTAGAAGAAGGAAATATTGATAAACTTGCCAATTCATTAATGACTTTAATGGAGTCTGAAGAATTAAGAAAAGAGTATGGTCGCAAGGCTAAAGAGAATGTTGAAAGATACACTTTTAATGTCGTTGGTGACAAGTGGGAAAATATTTTAGAAGAGCAAGTACAAAAGAAGTTAAAAAAGAATGGCAAGGTATTATCAGAGGTATCAATATAATACTTCATTGGTTCTGTATTGGTAATATCTGTATTCATAGAATGATAATGTGTGAAATATGAATAGGTAAAAATCATAAAATTAAAACAGGATATATATGGATAAATTATTCCGCATCGAGTGTAATTCAATTATTTGATGTTTTTTGTAGTGGTTAAATTTTATGGTTTATATAAATATGTTTTAGATTACTAGGAGGATTTTCATTGAAAAAAGTAAGAAAAGCTATTATTCCAGCTGCAGGATTAGGAACTCGATTCTTACCAGTAACAAAGGCAATGCCGAAGGAAATGTTACCCATTGTTGATAAACCAACAATTCAATATATTGTGGAAGAGGCAATTGAGTCCGGAATTGAAGATATTATTATCGTAACAGGAAAAGGAAAACGTGCAATTGAAGATCATTTCGATCATTCTTTTGAGTTAGAACAAAACCTATTAGCAAAAGGGAAGCATGAAATCCTTGAAAAAGTGCAAGAATCTTCCAGAATTAATATTCATTATATTCGTCAAAAAGAGCCTAAAGGCCTAGGACATGCTGTTTGGTGCGCACGTAAATTCATTGGTAATGAGCCGTTTGCAGTGTTACTTGGTGACGATATTGTTCAAGCTGAAACGCCATGCTTACGCCAATTGATGAATCAATATGAAGTAACAAAATCATCAGTAATTGGTGTTCAAACTGTTCCAGAAAATGAAACACATCGTTATGGTATTATTGATCCGCTAGAACAAAGGGATCGCAGTTATCAAGTGAGTAAATTTGTAGAAAAGCCTGCCAAAGGGACAGCACCATCTAACTTAGCAATTATGGGGCGTTACGTGCTAACACCAGAAATCTTTATGTTCTTAGAAGATCAACAAACAGGAGCAGGCGGAGAAATTCAGTTAACAGATGCAATTCAACGTTTAAATGAGATTCAACGCGTGTTTGCTTATGACTTCGAAGGAAAACGCTACGACGTTGGAGAAAAACTAGGATTTATTCAAACAACAGTTGAAATGGCATTGCAACATGAAGAGCTAAAGAAAGAGCTATTAGATTATATGAAAAAGTTAGTGGAAAGCGAAATAGTTTATAACTAACTCTTGATCTATATGCAAATAATCCCCTAGTTCCATCTATTAGGAATAGGGGATTATTTGCATATCATTCAAAACATCTTTCTAAATTAGCCTTTTTTGTAATAGTAATTTAATCAGAGCGAATTATAGGATCTTAATTATGTAAGGTGTACTATTGCGAGTACGGCGTATATGTTCAACTGCTGTACATACAGCTAAAAACGTGCATGTATATTTATGTTTATTTTGTTTATCGAAAAAAATAGATAATATAATGTTTTATTTATATATTATCTATTATCGAAATAATATTTCATAAATTTAAGTGTGAATTTATATGAGAATAATTGAATTGAATATACTAAGATGAGCATTGAGTTTGACGTATAAATTTATATTGACGGGTTCATTATCAAGAACTAAAATGAATATTACATGAGCATATTATGATTAATAAAACAAGTCATATGTTTTTAGAATAAAATATATACTTAAAAAATTCAATTTGCTTATCTTTTAGTAAATTATGGTAGATATAACCGGATTTAACTTAGGTTATACTGTTTAATTTACCTGTAATTTACTTTTTTTCCAATTCAATAAACAGTAATGGAGGGGAAATATGGAAAAGGAAATAAATTTAAAAAGCGTGTTTAGCGTTTTGAGAAGGAAAGTTTGGATTATTGTAGCGATCACGATGTTGGCTGTATTTGTTAGTGGTATACACAGCATTTTCATGAAAACACCTTTATATTCGTCCTCCGCAAGAATTCTTATTCCAGCAAATGCTGATACTGTAGGCACACTTAAGGTAATGATAAAAGAACCAATTGTTTTAGAGAAAGTGGCTCAAGAATTAAACGCACCGAAATCAGCAGGCGCATTAAGCGGACAAGTAAGTGTTCAGAAGTTGGAAGAGTCACAGGTTTTCATTATTACAGCTGTGGATGTTAATCCAGCTCGGGCAGTCGAAATTGCTAATACTACAGCGAAAGTCTATAAAGAAGAAGTAAATACTGTCTTAGGTTTTTCGAATGTACAAATCTTAACAGAAGCAAAAAAACAAGAGAATCCTGCACCGGTAAACTTGAATCATGCAAAAACGATAGAGATGGCCTTGGTTGTCGGGCTTATATTGAGTATCGCAGTGGTCTTCATATTGGATTCCCTTGATGAAACAGTTAAATCGGAACGTAATATTGAAAAGCTATTACAGGTCCCCGTTTTAGGAAGTGTTTCTCAAATGAAGAAAAACAATATAGTAGATAAAGAAAATAAGAGAGAAAATGTAACAGTGGGGGGGAAAACAGTTGATTTATAATAAAAAACAAAAACGACCACTTGATAATAGTCACTTAATTGCTCATATAGCTCCAAAATCGAAGGTTGCTGAAGAATATCGAACGATTCGTTCTAATCTTCAGTTTACATCTGAAACTGATAAAAAACGAACTATAATTGTTACTTCCCCTGGGTATGGGGAAGGAAAAACTACTACTGTGGCAAATTTGGCAGTGTCTATGGCTCAGCAAGATGAAAAAGTCTTAGTCGTTGATGCGGATTTGCGAACTCCAGAGCTACATGCGATTTTTGGAGTAGAAAATAAATCTGGATTAACAAATGTTCTAGAGGAAAAAACAACGTTAGAAAAAGCGGTAATTCAGACAGAAGTTAAAAATATGCATATATTGACAAGTGGTTCTGAAGTGAATAATCCAGCTAAGATGCTTAGCTTACTATCTATGCAAACTTTAATTAGCAAAGCGATAGAGCAATATGACATTGTTTTATTTGATTCTCCGCCTCTTCTGGAGGTAGCAGATACAAATATATTAGCTAGCCAGTGTGATGGGGTATTGTTGGTGTTAGGTTGCCATCAAACTGCTAGTGAAGCAGTAGTTGAGGCAAATAAGGCATTAGATTTAGCAAAAGGAAAGCTTGTGGGAGCTATTCTCAATAAAAAGATATGAGAGGTTTATTAGAATAAGATATCCATCAAATGTTTGTGAGTTAAATTATACCATTTATTGTTTAAATCTGAAAAGCTTTTCATACATTTTTTGGTAGATAATGAAAGACCACCTATAAAAAAATTATAGGGTACGGTGATGCCTCCTTACCGCTATCAATGGAGACACTCGGTCATGCTGTGGGTTAAAAAACCTTAGACGTTAGTCGTCAAGAGTATGGTGTGAGGGAGGGTTGAATGCCCAAATTTATTTGAAGTTTTTGTCTAGAAAGTCTTTCTAAAGGATTTTGTAGATAGGAACTTTGCATGAGTTGGGTATTGATTGCTTTCCTTGTTTATATATTCAGCTGTACATATGTAATTTATAAATCCATTAATTGTAAGATTACAATTAATGGTATTTATTTTTGCTATAAAAAAATTGAGAGAGAGGGGGCCTATTATGACGTATCGTCAAAGATTATTCTTATTGATTTTAATAGATTCCTTAATCGTATTAACCACAGTTTTCTTTAGTCGCTTCGTAGTAAGTGCTGATTTCAATGTCATAACATTTCCCATCGTAGTGAGTGCAATAACCCTGCTGCTTAGCCATCATATTTTTTCCTTTATTTATAAGCTTTATAAAAAAGCATGGGAGTATGCAAGTATAGGAGAGTTGCTAATTATTTTGAAAGCAATCACACTTTCTATTATTACAACAGCAGTCGTGCAACAAATATTGGTTCACGACATTTACTTCCGTCTCCTTGTTGTAACGTGGATGATCCATATTTTACTGATTGGAGGATCACGTTTTCTATGGCGAATGTTCAGAGATGCTTATATCAAAAAAGGGGACGACAAAAAACGAACGCTGATTATCGGTGCAGGTTCTGCGGGTACAATGGTCGCAAGGCAACTTTTGAATGGTAATGACACAGAATTACTGCCTGTGGCATTTATTGATGACAATATAAAGAAACAAGGATTAGATATTCTTGGAATCCCGGTAATTGGAGGAACTGACCGCATTGAGTTTGCTGTTCAGCAATTCAATATCGACAGCATCATAATAGCAATTCCTTCACTTAGTAAGAAAGTATTAAATAGGATTTTTCAAGAATGTTCCAAGACAAAAACAAAGACACAAATTCTTCCGATGTTAGAGGATTTAGTGACTGGGAAAGTTTCAGTGAATGAATTTCGTGATGTCCAGGTAGAAGATTTATTAGGACGCGAACCGGTTGAATTGGATATTGAAAGTATTTCAGGCTTCATTACTGATAAAGTTATTTTGGTAACTGGCGCTGGCGGCTCAATTGGATCTGAAATTTGTCGTCAAATCGCAAAATTTAACCCGAAACAATTGATTTTATTAGGTCATGGTGAAAATAGTATTTATTCCATTGAAATGGAGTTGAAAGAGCTATACCGAGATACAGGTATTGTCTTTACTACAGAAATTGCTGATGTACAGGATGATTTGAAAATGATGTCAGTAATGGGTCAATATCAGCCTCAAGTTGTTTATCATGCTGCTGCGCATAAGCATGTGCCGTTGATGGAACGTAACCCTGAAGAAGCTATCAAAAATAATTTAATGGGAACAACAAACGTGGCAAAAGCAGCGAGTTGGCATGGGGTTGAAACGTTTGTAATGATTTCTACAGATAAAGCTGTGAATCCGACAAGTGTAATGGGAGCAACGAAAAGGCTTGCTGAAATGGTAATTCAAAACTTGGACAAAACAAGTAACACAAAATTTGTAGCTGTACGATTTGGTAATGTATTAGGAAGTCGTGGCAGTGTTATACCGCTCTTTAAAAAGCAAATTAAACAAGGTGGTCCGGTTACGGTTACCGATCCAGATATGATCCGTTACTTTATGACAATTCCAGAAGCGTCCAAGCTTGTAATACAGGCTGGAGCATTGGCTGAAGGCGGAGAGATATTTGTTTTAGATATGGGGGATCCTGTAAAAATAGTAGACCTTGCAAAAAATTTAATCACATTATCAGGAAATTCACTGGAAGACATACAAATAAAGTTCACTGGGATAAGACCTGGAGAGAAACTTTTTGAAGAATTATTGAAAAAAGAAGAAATACATGAGCAGCAAATTCATCCCAAAATTTATATAGGTAAAACATCGAATCTGTGTATAAGTGAAATTGAAGCCGTTATCCAAACTTATGCTAATCTTGAGAAAGATGAATTAAGAGAACAGGTATTGGCATTGGCAAATAGTCATAACGTTTCACAAAGCACAATGTAAATATAGATTTGTATACGTGTGCTAAAACACATATTTTGCCATGCGAAACAATAGAAAATAAAGTATGCACAGGCGGTTAGACAGACTATAACAAGTGTAGGGTGATAGATGTGAAAAATAAAGTATTATTCTGTGCAACGGTAGACTTTCATTTTAAAGCATTTCACTTGCCATATATGAAATGGTTTAAAGAGCAAGGCTGGGAAGTCCATGTTGCTGCTGCTGGCAACATGGAACTTCCATACGTGGATAAGAAGTATGAAATTTCTATTCAGAGATCGCCTTTGCAACTTGAGAATATTAAGGCTTATAAAGAGTTGAAAGCTATTATTGATAAAAATGAATATAAAATCATTCATTGTCATACACCGATGGGAGGGGCCATTGCACGCTTGGCAGCAAGAAAATCTAGAAAGTATGGAACAAAGGTTTTATATACTGCCCATGGATTTCACTTTTGTAAAGGGGCTCCGCTTGCAAATTGGCTGTTATATTATCCAATTGAAAAAATGCTGGCGAATTACACAGACTGCCTTATCACAATTAATCAAGAGGATTATAAATTGGCTGTTCATCGGCGTTTCAAAGCAGCGAAAATTGAACAAGTTCATGGAGTGGGAGTAAACACAGAATATTTTAAACCGATTGATGAAGTTCAAAAGCATCGTCTAAGGATCGAGATGGGGTATAGGCCGGACGATTTTTTGATGTTTTATGCGGCTGAGTTTAATAAAAATAAAAATCAGCAGCTTTTGATTCGTTCATTAGCTTTAATAAAGGATCATGTTCCTAATGCAAGGCTTCTATTGGCTGGGGATGGTCCCTTGATAAATGAGTGCAAAAATTTGGCGAAACAAATGGGTGTATTTGAAATGGTAGATTTTCTCGGTTATCGGAATGATATCGCAAAGATTTTACCCATTTGCGACATTGCGGTTGCATCGAGTCTTCGTGAGGGATTACCAGTTAATATTATGGAAGCGATGGCTTGCGGATTGCCCGTTGTAGCTAGTGAGAACAGGGGACATAAAGAGTTGATTCAAAATGGTGTAAACGGCTGGACGGTAGGTCGTGACGATATACAGACAATGGCAGAAAAAATAAAATATCTTGCCGGAAACAGTGGCTTAAAAAAGATGCTTGGAGAGTCTGGACGTGAAATAATTAAAAACAATTATGCTGTCAATAAAGTATTGGCAGAAAAGAGTTATATTTACACCATGTTTATGAATGGAACGGAGGCGTTAGATTGGGTTGGCCATTAAGAATTTTACATGTTGTAGTCAATATGAACCGCGGCGGTGCGGAAACCCTTATTATGAACTTGTACCGGAATATAGATCGAAATAAAGTACAATTTGATTTTCTCACTTGTAAGGAAGGCGTTTTCGACAAAGAAATATTAGAATTAGGCGGGACAGTACATAGAATTCCATATATTACTGATGTTGGTCATACAGAATACATAAAGTCTTTAGATACTTTCTTTGCGTCTCATCGAGAATATAAGATTGTTCACTCACACATGGATAAGATGAGTGGATTTGTGCTGCGTTCAGCTAAGAAAGTGGGTATACCAGTTCGGATAGCGCATAGTCACAACACTAGTAGTGAAGGTGGTATTGCGGCAAGAGCTTATAAGTGGTATGCAGGGAAGTATATATTGCCAAGTGCGACACATCTGCTAGCATGTTCGAATGCAGCATCTCAGTGGTTATTTGCAGGTGAAACAGATACTGTCACAATTTTAAAGAACGGAATTGAACCTGAAAACTTTTCATTCTCCCCAAAAATTAGAAAACAGATAAGAGAGGAACTAAATCTTACAGTTGATAATTTTGTAGTAGGGCATGTCGGAAGGTTTGCGCATCAAAAAAATCATGCATTCCTTATAGAAGTGTTTGCTCAGTTAATTAAACTTAGACGAGATGCTGTTCTTGTTTTGGTGGGTGATGGCCCGCTACGTGTAAATATTGAACAGAAAGTAGAAGAATTAAATTTAGGGGATCATGTAAAATTTCTTGGCATAAGGAGTGATATAAATCATTTACTTCAAGCTTTTGATGTATTTGCATTCCCATCCATTCATGAAGGATTACCTGTCACCCTTATAGAAGCGCAAGGTGCTGGATTATCTTGTGTAATTTCGGATGCGATAACGAAAGAAGTTGATATGGGGGCAGGTTTAGTGAATTTTGAGAGCATAAATACCTCCCCGGAAATATGGGCTCAGAACATATTGAATATCAATAAACGTACGCAAGATGTAGAAGGGTATATCAAACAAAAAGGATATGATATAAGTGAATCGGCTACTTGGCTTGAGAACTTTTATCTTCAAGCGCTCTAATTCATGATAATAATTTCTATATTTTTAATAATGTCTTAAGGATTAAAAAGGAGCACAATGATGTCAAGAGTTTCATGTTGTCTTAGGCTAGGAGAAGTTCCGCTGCATCTTTATCATATAACTGCAGGTTTCGTTCTACTCGCTCGACAAGGAGTAATAGACTTGAGGGTAGAGAAACTGAGTAAGAATCATCGAGATCGATTACCGTATAATATGATGGAAGTTATAATTAACGGGAAAATTCGAGTGTTATATGATGTGAATGATGGTTATGATAATTTGCTTAAGGAAAATCAGGATTATGTTGAATTTATGAATAGTTTATTGGAAAAATACGACTTTTATTTCAAGAGAAGTTTTAGTAAGCATTATAATTCAAAGTTAAGGTATAAGGAAAAAATGCATCCCCTTGGATTAAATTATATGGTTACAATACCTGGGAATATTGCACATTCTCCTATGCCTCAAGATCCATTAAGAGAGAAAATTAAGAAAACAATACGTAAGATGCCATTCTCGCAATATTACAATAATTTATATCACATTAATTCCTTTGAAGATATACCTCACAGGGAAATAGATTCGAACATTCTTTTTATGGCTAGGCTATGGGATGTAAATGGAGACTATGAAGGGCAAATTTCTTCAGAAAAAAAGGAAGAACGTGCATATATTAATGATTTTCGAGCAGAATGCATTAGACTTTGCCGGAAAGAGTTTGGAGATAAATTTTATGGGGGAGTGGCACCATCACAATTTGCATGCAAAAATTATGCAGATATTGTTATAGAAGATGGAAAAGCTACTGAACGGAATCATTACCTCGAAAAAGTAAAAAAATCTGCAATTTGTATTGCAACTATGGGATTACACGAATCTATTGGTTGGAAATTTGCTGAGTATGTTGCAGCAAGTAAGGCTATAGTAACAGAAGAATTGCATTATGAAGTCCCAGGTAATTTTCGTGATGGTCAAAATTACCTTGTTTTTAAAACACCAGATGAATGTATAAATCAAATATATACTTTATCAAATGATGAGAACTTCAGATATCAAATGATGGTTAACAACTATAGATATTACCATGAATATGTAAGACCTGATAGATTAGTATTAAATAGTATATTAACAATATTGGGAAATGAATTTTAATAGATTAGATGATTAATGGGGAGATGCAAATTGAAACCTACTCTTACAATTTTTACACCTACATTTAACCGTGCTTACACGCTGCATTTATGTTATGAAAGTTTGAAGCGACAGACTTGTAAGGATTTTGTTTGGTTAATTATTGATGATGGATCTACAGATGATACAAAAGAGTTAATAGAAAATTGGATTTCCCAAGGCATCATCTCAATTCAGTATCATTATCAAGAGAATCAGGGGATGCACGGGGCACACAATACAGCTTACGAATTAATTGGTACGGAACTTAATGTTTGCATCGATTCTGATGATTATATGGCAGATGATGCTGTTGAAAATATTTCTCGTTTTTGGAAAGAATATGGAAGTGATAATTATGCTGGCATAATAGGGCTGGATGCTAATCCAGATGGAATGGTTATTGGAACTATGATGCCAGAACATTTGAAGGAATCTAAACTGACAGATTTGCATGCGAAATATAAAGTCACAGGTGACAAAAAGTTAGTTTATCGATCTGAGTTAACACGAAAAACCCCACCATATCCAATATTTCCGGGTGAAAAGTACTGTCCTCTCAGTTATAAATATATTCTTATTGATCAAGAGCATCCGTTACTCATCATGAATAAAGTTCTTTGTCATGTTGAATATTTAGAAGATGGATCTAGCATGAATATTATTAAGCAGTATAGAAAAAATCCTCATGGGTTCTCATTTTTTAGAAAAGTTGCTATGAAATATGCTCCTACATTAAAAGAAAAGTTTCGAGAATCTATACATTATGTATCTAGCAATTTGATGATTAGAAATTATAAATTTCTCATTGAGTCTCCATGTAAATTTATTACTTTGATGGCTACACCTCTTGGGGTTATGCTTCATTTTTATATTCAAAAGACAAGTAAGGCTACTGTTTTGAAAAATAAATAGTAGGACTTTAACGAACCATATATTTTATTGTCACATGTATTTAGATTGTAAGGAAAATATAAGACTATTAGGCTATATAAATGAATGATTTGGTTAAAGAATAGCAAAGAGTTTTATATTTGCAATCTGTAATATGAAAGGAATTTAAGAATGTTTATATTTTGGGTTACGTTAGCTTTAGTTTATATTCTTTCTTTTTTAGCAAGATATTTTTCTAATCCTGTAATGATGGGGCCGCACATTGTTCAAACAAAGCCAAATAAGCTGTTAGTATTTTTTGCAATGGCTATTCTTGTAATGGTGTCTGGTCTCCGCAATGGTATCGGAGATACTTTTGTTTATATGTATTCCTATAAAAAAGATACTTTTGATTGGGAGCGTATAAAAGAAGCAAAAGATATGGGTTTTAATGTTTTTCAGATGATTTTAAAAAAATTTTCTAATGACCCTCAAATATTGATTTTTGTAACTGCACTAATAACAAATGTACTTATTGTATTGGTTTTATATAAGTATGCAAGAATGTTTGAATTAAGTTTATATGTATATATAACAGGTGGAATGTATTTAGTATCAATGAATGGAATAAGACAATTTATGGCGGCTTCAATCATTTTTGCTGCAACAAAATACATATTTGAAGGTAACTGGAAAAAGTATGTTTTAATTATTTTGCTCGCATCAACAATACATCAAACTGCACTTATCCTTATCCCGATCTATTTTATGATTAGGAGAAAGGCATGGTCATGGGAAACATATGTAACCCTTTTCTGTTCTGTACTTATCGTTATAGGGTTTAATCAATTTATAGATACGTTATTCTCAGTCATAGGGGATAGTCAGTATGGAGATTACAAGAATTTTTCTGAGGGCGGTGCAAACATACTTAGAGTTGGAGTCAATATTCCGCCAATTATTATTGCTTATCTTGGGAGAGAGAAACTCAGGAGGATATTTCCAGGCAGCGACTATATAGTAAATATGTCTATATTAGGACTCGTATTCATGGTAATTTCAACACAAAATTGGATTTTTGCAAGATTTTCTATATATTTTGGATTATATCAATTAATTTTAATTTCATGGATCATCAAGTTATTTACTGATAAAGATCAAAAACTAATTTATTATGCAATATTAATATTGTATTTTATTTTCTATATCTACGAGCAAGTAATCTCGTTAGGGATTGTTTATACAAGTGATTTTCTAAAATTCTAAGGTCTTTAAGGTGAAATATGCTCATGGTTAGTTGAGCAATGAAACATGGATATCTGTGTATCTTAGTATACAATTTCATATGTTAAGAAAGGGGATCCTGAGTTGGCATTTACAGAAAAGGTTCCGCGCATTATCCACTACTGTTGGTTTGGTAAAGGGGAAAAGCCTGAAATAGTAAAAAGATGTATAAATAGTTGGAAAAAGAATTTGTCCGAGTATGAAATAATTGAGTGGAATGAAGATAATTTTGATATGAATTGTAATTTATATGTGAAAGAAGCTTATGAATCCAAAAAATTTGCATTTGTAAGTGATTATGTAAGGGTATACGCTCTCTATAAATTTGGAGGGATTTACTTAGATACGGATGTAGAGGTATTCAAACCTTTTGATGATATGCTTCATCATGATTCATTTTGGGGATTTGAACAAGAAAATTACATAGCGACAAGTACGATAGGGTCGATTAAAGGAAATAAGTTAATTAAAATGTTTTTGGATTCATATGAAGGAAAAGGGTTTATCAAAGAGGATGGAAACTACGATGATTTAACCAATGTGGCCGTTGTAACTAACATACTGCAAAATGTGGGATTGAAATTAAATGGAGAATATCAAGAAATAAGTGGGATGGGAGCCTTTTATCCACAAACCTACTTTTCTCCGTATGATTATATCAATTGTAGAAAGTTTATAACTGAAAATACGTATGCAATGCATCACTTTTACAAAAGCTGGTTGCCTCCTAAAGTAAGAATCAAGAGTAATATAAAATTGATTTTAGCAAAAGTGATAGGTGGAAATAACATTGCTAGGTTAAGAAAATATGTGACAAGAAAAGAAGGTTTTAAGGAGAATACACATGACTAAGGTATTCAAGAAAATAATTCAAACGATAGTTGCAGAAAGCCGTAATAGAGGACTGTACTTTACTATATTAATGAATATTTCACACTTAATAGGTGCATTAAGAGGCGCTTTCTATAAGGTAATATACTTTCGTAATATAAAGTGCTCAGTCTTTTCTCTTCAAGCAAATAGCAAAATTGAGATCTTCAATAAGCGTTCAAAAGTCAATATTGGAAAGTTTGTATTTGTAAGAAAGAATGCCAGCATTAGAATGGACTTTGACGGAGTATTAGATATAGAAGAAAAAGTATTCATTAATGATAATTGTAATATCAACTGTGTAAATAGAATAGCGATTGGAAGACATACAAAGATAGGACCAAATGTGTGTATTAATGACCACGACCATAATTATAAAAACCCTACAGATGGCCATTTGGTAAAAGGTGAGGTAAAGATAGGGAAGAATGTTTGGATTGGTTCTAATGTAGTTATATTGAAGGATACTGTTATAGGCGATAATACCGTAATAGCCGCCGGAAGCGTTGTAAAAGGTCGTATTCCTTCTAATACGCTGTTTGTGAATAAAAGAGAGAATGTGTGTATCGATCGCGCTAGTTTAAGCAGCTAATAAAAAGTTTTTACATACTGCGATTATTTTCATTTACTTACATCAAAACATGAACGTGAGGAAGCGTATGAAAAAAAATGTTTTAATCTCTATCTATGATATGGAAATTGGTGGAATAGAAAGAAGTTTAATTAATATGCTGGAAAGTTTCGACTATGACACATACAACATAGATTTATTGATATTTAATCATACCGGAGAGTTCTTAAATCTAGTACCTAATAAAGTTAACGTACTACCACAGGTAGGTGGATATACTGTCTTTAGGAAGTCAATTGCGCAATGTATACGTGAACGATATTTTGGGGCAGTAATCACAAGAATAATAAGTAAGTATATGGCAGGGAGAATATCGAAAAAGAGACGTTTAAAGGAAGGTTCGGGATATGTTCAGATGCAGCTTGTGTCAAAGTATGCAGCATATTTTTTGCCTAAGCAGAAAAAAAAGTATGACTTTGCAATTAGCTACGCATGGCCACACGATCCTTTAGCTGATACTGTTAGCGCTGATAAGAAGGTAGCTTGGATTCATACGGATTATAGCACACTAGAAATTGATAATAAAATTGACCTTGCTATGTGGAATAAGTTTGATTATATAGCATCTATATCAGACGAATGTACAAGGGCATTCTTGACTGTATATCCATCGCTACAAGATAAAATTTTACAAATAGAAAATATTACTTCGCCCAAATTTATTCGGAAGATGGCTGAAGATATTGTAAGTTTTAATAAACAAGATAACAGCGCTTTTAATATTTTATCGGTTGGAAGATTGTCATATGCTAAAGGGTTTGATGTTGCTATAAAAGCTCTTAAAGCGTTACATAATAAGGGGTTAAATAACATAAAATGGTATGTGATAGGATACGGATCAGAGGAATCGACCCTTAAGGAACTGATAAAGGAACAACAGTTAGAAGACAGTTTTATACTATTAGGCAAACAAATCAACCCATATCCATATATGGGATTATGTGATTTATACGTTCAGCCGTCCAGATATGAGGGAAAGGCAGTTACGGTTACGGAAGCTAAAATCCTAGAAAAGCCTATATTGATAACGAATTATCCTACTGCAGCCAGTCAATTGGATGATGGAATTGAGGGCGTTATATGTGATTTAAGCGTAGAGGGGTTAGTCGAAGGAATCGAAAACTTATATAGAGACGATGAGCTAAGGAAAACATTAATCAATAATTTGCGAGATAGAGATTACAGTAATAATGCTGAGTTGAATAAGCTGTATAAAATTATAGGCGCCTAAACAATAAATACATCAAGTATAGGAGATAACAATAAAGGTGTATTTATGACTATAGCATAAGAGATTTCTCATAAAGGTGTGATTTAGGAATGAGTAAAAAAGTAAGTGTAATAATACCAGTCTATAATGCAGAAAAATATATCACTCAGTGCATAGAGTCACTTTTAAATCAGACCCTCCAAGAGTGTGAGTTTATATTTATTAATGATGGTTCGATAGACAATAGCAGAGAAATTATTGAGGGATATAAACAAGTAGATGACAGAATAACACTTATAAATCAAGAAAATCAAGGTGTAAGTATTGCAAGAAATATGGGCTTACAGTTAGCTGCTGGAGAATATGTCGGATTTGTTGATGCTGATGATTATATAGACAAGGATATGTATGAAACACTATACAACTCAGTGAAGCAGAGTAATTGTGATGTAGTTATATCAAATTTTAAGGGCGAGATGGAAGGACATAAGGTAATTATAAAATATCCATTTCCTATAGATATTGTTCTTAAAAAAGATTATATAGAGCAAGAAATATTACCTTATTTCCTTAAGGCAGATAATTTAAATACTGTTGTAAATAAGATCTATAGAAATAGTTTAATCAAAGAGAATAACGTTAAATTCCCAAGCGGGATTGCATTGGGGGAAGATGGAATGTTTAACGTTGAATTCTTTAGCATTGCAACTCATATGAAATATATAGATTATGTAGGTTACCATTATAGAGAAGTAGCTGGTAGTGCAACTCGAGATACCTCGAAAAAAGATTACTTCAAGCGAGCTGTCGAAGTGTATAATATGGAATTACCAAAAACCTATACGGGAAAGGTTGACAAGGTAAAGATACGTGAACTGAAATCAATAAAGTTTATCAATAGTGTAATTTCCTACATATATATTTATTTTGAACCGTCTAAGGACATACGGTTTAGTAAGAGATATAAATACGTAAAAAATATGGTACGTAATAAATATGTTAGAGAGGCATTGCCACTATATTATGGAGAAGCTTATAGCAAGCTTGGGAGATATGAAAAATTTTTAATAAATATGATGAAAAGAAAATTTACTGCGGGATTATACTTTGCAGTCTCTTACAGCAGATTTAGAAATAGATGAAATTGGAGGAAGTTAGCGTGAAGATTATGATGTTTGCTCATGGGGGCAGTTTGAATAGAGGGTGCGAAGCGATAGTTCGAGCTTCTACAAATATTATAAAAGAAAAAATAGATGGAGCAAAAGTATGTTTGGCATCAGATAGACCCGAAACAGATAAGGTAATCAATAAGTTAGATTGTATATATGATGGCTCCAGCATCAGTCTGAAAAAGTATTCATATGATTGGCTATTATCTTCAGTTAAAGTAAAGTTCTTTAACGATGAGTCTTATGCATTGGGAAAAATCCATCATAATATAATCAAGCATATCAAAAGTGCCGATGTATGTTTATCTATCGGTGGGGATAACTATTGCTACGGAGAGCAACCTGGGTGGTATGAGATTGATAGAAGAGTAAAAATGCAGGGGAAAAAGCTAGTATTATGGGGATGTTCTATAGGAGAAGAGGATATGTCTGAACGAAAGTTGGAAGATCTAAAGCTCTTTGATTTAATATTAGCACGTGAAACTCTTACCTATAATATGTTGAAAAAACACGGGCTGAATAATGTTCAGTTGTGTGCCGATGCTGCGTTTACGATGGAGAAGGAAGAATTGGAATTGCCTAATGGATGGCAAGAAGGAAATACAATAGGTCTTAACTTTAGTCCGCTTGTAAGGAATAGAAATAAAAATTCTCAAGTTGCGGTAAGGGATTTAATTAATCACATATTAAATACTACAGATATGACAATTGCTCTTACGCCTCACGTTATTGAGGATGGGAACAATGATTACGAAGTTCTCTACAAATATTACGAAGAATTTAAGGATACAGGCAGAGTGATTCTGCTACCAAATAACCTAAACGCAATACAATATAAGGGATATATAGCTAGAATGCGTTTCTTTATAGGAGCTAGAACGCATGCAACTATAGCAGCTTACTCAAGTTTTATTCCGACTATGGTATTAGGATATAGTGTAAAGTCTAAAGGTATATCTAAAGATATATTTGGAGAAGAGAAATTAGTTTTAAATATAGAGGAAATATCTGATAGTAATAAATTAAAAGCAAGATTTGATGAGATGGTAAGAGAGGAAGAGGAAATAAGACAAAAGTTGCAACAATCTATACCGAATATAAAGAAAATGTCTTACAAAGCAGTAGAATATTTGAAAGAATTGTCTAATTAATTTGGGGTACATCATGAAAAAAAAACTACTATTTGTTATGCCTAGTTTATCTGCTGGTGGCGGAGAGAAAAGCTTGATAAATTTACTATCTCAGATAGATTACAGTTTATATGATGTAGATTTATTTTTGTTTAGTAAAACAGGAACATTCATAAATTCGATACCAAAAGAGGTAAATATATTAGATCTGCCAAGTGATTATAAAATATTTATCTCTAGCTTCAAAAATTCAATAATGGGCTTTTTAAAGAATGGACAAATTGGTTTAGCATATTCAAGATTGATGTTCACTATTAAGAATAGATTGATAGAGGACGCTTCAATTTCAGAACAGTATACATGGAAATATCAAAGTAAGTCATTTGAAGTTTTAGAAAAAGAGTATGATGCAGCGATAGGCTATCTTGAAAAGTCTTCCATATACTTTGTGGTTGATAAAGTCAAGGCAAAAAGAAAGGCCGGATGGATACATACAAACTACTCGAATTCAGGTATGGATTGCCGGTTCGATAAACCATATTTTGAACAATTAGAAGATCTAATAACGGTCTCAGAAGAGTGTGCAAAATCGTTACAAGAAAATTTTCCACATCTAAAAAATAAAGTTACAGTTATATATAATATAGTAGCCCCTAAGATTATATATGATTTATCTAAAGAAGATATAGAAGAGGACAATTTGTTTGATAAACATTATACCAATATTATTACTGTTGCCAGATTAAGCCACGAAAAGGGTTTAGATTTAGCGGTGAAGTCTTGTAAGTTACTTATTGAAAAAGGATACAAGATAAAGTGGTACGTATTAGGGGATGGGGATGAAAGAGATGCATTAGAGCGTTTAATAGAAGATCATCATCTATCAAACCATTTTACAATTTTGGGAGTTCGAGAAAATCCGTATCCTTATATACGAAAAGCGGATATATATGTGCAACCATCTAGATATGAAGGTAAGTCTATAGCAATTGATGAAGCAAAAATATTGCGGAAACCGATAGTAGTGACCAACTTTGAAACTGCAAAAGATCAAATACATCATGGAATAAACGGAATTATTGCTGAGATGTCTGAAGAAGGAATAGTAAATGAAATTGAAAGGCTTATCAAAGATATAGAATTGAGGGAAAGAGTCGTAAATCATTTATCTACAGAAAAGTTAGGAACCGAAAAAGAAATAAATAAGCTCTACGGAATTCTTTAAAAGGTGATTATTATGAAAAAAAACGTATTATTTGTTATCAATAATTTGAACTGTGGTGGGGCTGAGAAGTCGTTAATCTCTCTGTTGAATACGATGGATTACTCTAGCTATGATGTGGATTTATTTTTATTTAAGCATGAAGGTTTATTTTTTAATAAAATTCCTAAACAAGTGAATATATTGGAGGAACCTTCTGAGTATCAGTTGTTTGATATGCCGATAAAAGCAGCTATCATGAAATGTTTGCGACAAGGGAGACTAGATATAGCCTTATCAAGGGTTTGTGCAGGTTACATATTTAAAAGTGAAAAAAACAACGCCCGTTGTGAACAAAGAGTGTGGCGATATCTATCAAAGTCTTTACAGACTATAAGTAAAAAGTATAATGTAGCGATTGGGTACTTAGAAAAGAACCCAGTTTATTTTTGTATAGACAATGTAAATGCGAATAAGAAAATTGGTTTTATACACACTGATTATGACAAGTTAGGGATGGATCCTAACATTGATATGGATTATTTTCGTTCATTGGATCATATCGTAACGGTATCGGACGAATGTGCCAATGTTTTAAAACAAAGATTTCCTATATATAACGACAAAATAGGTGTTATTCATAACATCGTATCTCCAAGTACGATACATAAAATGTCACAGGAAAAGGTAGATATAGAGCGTAAAGGAATAAAGATTGTTTCTGTAGGAAGGTTAAGTCATGAAAAGGGATTTGATTTGGCCGTAGAAGCATGTAAGAATCTGGTTGAGACTGGATATGAAATCAAGTGGCATATCATCGGAGAAGGGGAAGGTCGAAATAAGTTGGAAAAAATGATAGAAGAAAATCATCTTCAAGATCATTTTTTACTGTTAGGGCTGAAAGAAAATCCCTATCCGTATATAAGAGAAGCAGATATATATGTACAACCATCCAGATTCGAAGGGAAATCTATAGCAATAGACGAAGCAAAAATACTGCATAAGCCAATAGTGGTAACAAACTTTAGTACAGCTAAAGACCAAATTGAAAATGAAGAAAATGGAATTATTGTAGACATGGATGCTCATTCACTTTCGGAGGGAATTAAGAAATTAATACATAATGAAGAATTAAGAAATAAGTTAATAAAGAACTTATCAGATGAAGAGCTAGGAACCGAGTCGGAGATAAAAAAATTATATACATTATTTAAGTAGTATAGAGAGGACATAATGATATGGTTATACAGGCAGTGTGTTTTGTGTTACTTGCTGTAATCGCAATGATTATAATGATTGATTTCATTCCTATATGCAAGAATTGGCTGGGAAGAATAAAAATAGGAAGATATACGGATAAAAGTTTATGGAATCAGTCAATCACTGATATAGGTGTTAAGTGGCTAAATAAAACGCCAAAGATTAAGGTAACTGATAACACAAGATTAATCGCAATTGACATGTTGAAAGGAAATTATACGAAAAGTGCTATACAGCATTGGCAAGAAGCATCTTTAATATTAGGATTGTCTGAATACCTCAAATATAACGATGACAGAGCGGTGAAACATGAAATCACGAAGTTTTTGAACTCCAAATTTGATCATAATGGTCAGTGGGTGCACAAACCTCAGTATGTAGATGGAGCAATACTTGCTTATGCGATCATGAAGCTGGATTTTGAGGGTATAGATAAATATAAAAAAGCCTTAGATGCTACTTGGGAAATGATACAAGAGCATTTAGGTAAAGATGGTACGGTAGAATATAGAAAGTTTATGAAAGGGTATCGATATGTAGATACTATAGGTTTCATATGTCCATTCTTAGTGGCTTACGGTGTTAGATATAACAAAAGTGAGTGTATAAGTTTGGCTGTAAAACAGATTAAGGAATATGAGAAATACGGAATGTTAAGTTTAAGTAATATACCATGTCATGCGTATAAATTAGAGGGTAAAGTTCCCCTAGGGCTGTATGGCTGGGGAAGAGGCCTTGGATGGTTTGCGATAGGTCTTATAGATGCATGGAATGAATTGCCGCAAAACAACAGTTATAAACCTGTATTAGAAGAAAGTGTACACAAATTTGCAAAAGCTGCGATGAGCTTTCAACAACAACAAGGGAATTGGAACTGGACTGTAACCAGGAATGAATGCGGACCAGACTCTTCCGCTACATCCACACTGGGGTGGTTTATGTTGAATGCAGCAAAGATAGAAGATATTTCAAAGGAATGTTTAGAAAGTGCAGATAAATCAATCGGTTATTTGATGGGAGTGACAAGAAGAAACGGAGCTGTCGACTTCTCTCAAGGTGATACGAAGGATATAGGTGTATATTCTACATTATTCGATATATTGCCATTCACGCAAGGGTTTTGTATTAGGTTAATAAATTTGCGTAATAATTCTAAAATTTAATCATTCTTGTAAGAAGAATGATTAAATTTTAAGAATTAGATTCATAAATTTTATTTTAGAACAGAGGAAAGAATTATGACGAGACGTTATAAAGAATTAGATTCCCTTCGGGGTATTGCTGCAATCATCGTTTTAATAGGACACTTTTTGGCGTTATTTCCGATATTAGGTAAAAAGATAATGTATTCAACATTTGGAGTCTATTTTCCTATATTGTGGCAAGGGCATTCGGCTGTTATTATCTTTTTTGTGTTAAGTGGATTTGTCCTATCCTTACCCTTTTACAAAGGAATGAAATTTAATTATTTAGGATATCTTATGAAAAGATTTTGTAGAATCTATCTTCCTTATATTGTGATTCTTTTTATTGCAATAGGAATTAAAGTGGGGATTCATTCTAAAATTGGTACCATCCCTGGTTTAGTACAATGGGGTTTATGGAACATAGAAGTTTCTTTTAATAGAGTAATAAATCATATTTTATTCTTAGGCGAATTTAATTCTGATGCATTTATTATGGTGATTTGGTCGTTAGTTCACGAGATGAGAATTTCCATAGTATTTCCGTTAATTATCTTTCTTTTACTTAGAGTAAACTGGAAAGTAAGTATTGGGATAGCAATGTTTTTATCAGCTATTGGTTATTTGTTAATGAAGAACATTCCGAGTGAATTTAATATGCCAGTATCCACTAATTACTTTGTCACATTGCATTATAGCTCAATGTTTATTATTGGTGCATTACTAGCTAAAAATAGGGAATATTTGATCAATAAAATTATCAACTTAAAAGTAAAATATCTATTATTACCTTTAGGTATTTTATTTTTTAATTATCCACGTATACCATTTATGATACTTTCTAAATTAATTGGTGAAATTGATTATACGTTGTATCTTGTTATTATTGATTGGTATATATGCTTTGGTGCATGTTTAATTATTCTATCTGCTCTAAGTTCAAAACGATTTTCTAAGCTATTACGAATGAAACCAGTGCATTTTATAGGGGAAATATCGTATAGCCTTTATTTAGTACATCCAATTGTTTTGTTAACAACGGTTCATATGCTCTATGGAAAGATATCAATACCTTTCATTTTATTCATTGCTTTCTTATTTACTATCGTTGTGTCAGTCTTATGTCATAAATTTATTGAAATTCCATCAATAAAAATAGGCCGGAAACTTGCCGTTGGGAATGATAGAGTCGGTAGTTCATTGAGAAAAAAGGCTAGTTGAAGAATTGAAAATAATGGGAGACATTAAGGGAATCATGTAACCTGTGAATGAAAGGATAATAATCATTTTTTAAGAGAAGAAGAAAAGCCTTCTAATGCTCTATCGAGAAAAATATTAGAAAGGAGCTCGGCATGAGACAAATAAAAGTAAAAAACATATTAGTTTTTATGTGGAATAAGTTAGTAGATGTTAAAATTCAGGGCTTGAATAGGCTAACTATTATAAAAGATCGATTCATGAAATATTTTTTGAAGCCCCCTGCAATTCAATCTATAGATGACACTTTAACAAAAATTATTCGTGATAAGGCTTCCGTAGCCAGGTATGGTGATGGTGAATTTAAATTAATTCATAATCGAGATATAACATTTCAGCGAGCTGATCATTTGTTGTCAAAAAGGTTAAAAGAAATATTGTTAAGTGAAGATGATAATTTCTTGGTTTGTTTACCAGATGTTTTTCAGGAATTATCAATATATGCAGATGAACCAAAGAATTATTGGCGTCTTCATACTGCAAAATATAGATTAGAGTGGTATAAAGATTTGAAAAAAGGAAAAGTATATTACAACTCCTTTATATCGAGATTTTATTATCCTTTTCGAGATAAATCAAAATGTAAAGAATGGTTTACGTTATTAAAATTAATATGGAAAGATAGAGATATAGTTGTAATAGAAGGCAATAAGAGTAGATTAGGGATTGGAAATGACCTGTTTGACAATGCTAAATCAATTGAAAGAATTTTAGTGCCAGAGGAGCATGCATTCTTACATTACGATAAAATCTTAACAGCAGCCAAGAAAAATAATAAATCTAAATTAATTCTATTAGCGATAGGACCTACTGCTACTATATTAGCATATGATTTATATAAAGAAGGATATCAAACAATTGATATAGGACATGTGGATATTGAATACGAATGGTTTTTAAGACAAGCAAAAACTAAAATTAAAATTGAAAATAAGTATGTATGCGAAGCTGGTGCTGGGCAAAACGTGGGCGATATTCAAGATAAGAAATATTTAAGTGAAATTAAAGCTGTCATAAGATAGGCATGGGAATGTAACTCATGTAAGTAATGTAGAGGTGAAAGGGTTGCGTGAATTAATAAGTGTTATTGTTCCTATATATAATGTGGAAAAATGGTTAGCTAGATGTATTGAAAGTGTCTTAAATCAGCCTTTCATCAGTATTGAATTAGTTCTGGTTAATGACGGTTCAACAGATAAATGTGGTGAAATATGTGAGGAATATTCAAAAAAGGATAATAGGATTAAAGTAATCTATAAAGAAAATGGAGGGGCGAGTAGTGCAAGAAATGCAGGGATTGAAGCTGCCACAGGGAAGTATATCGTATTTATTGATCCTGATGATGAGATAAGTGAAAATTATTTTACTAGATTATATAGCATTGCGGAAGATAAACAGTGTGACGCTGTAATATGTGGGTACAAAACTGTTCCAAATAATAATATTATCACCCCTAACTTCAAATTAGATACTGTTATGAACGGGAGAGATTTTGTATTAAGCTCCCCAAATGTTCATTCCAAGAATGATTTATGCTTTTCATGGAGGTATATATACAATTTAAGCATTATAAAAGAAAAGAACATCAGATTCAATGAACAAGTGTTTATTGGAGAAGATGTTATTTTTAATTTAGAGTTTTTATTGCAATCACAAAGGGTGTGCGCAATCTCAGAAGAGTTGTACTTTTATACTGTTAATAATCCAAATAGCTTAATGAGAGCTCCGTATAAACCAAATTTAGAGAACAGTTTAATTTTACAATATAAAATAAGAAGACAGCTTTCACAAGAATTTGGTTTATTACACGATGCACACTTTAAAAAAGATATGGCTAATTATTATATAAATCATATATATAGGCTGTTGGTTGATAATGTAAGAAGAGGCCCTAATGTGAATGTTAATGATGCTTTTCGTAGAATAGTAAATTATGAGATGTTCTCGGATAGTGTAAAAGAGATTGGCTTTTCATATCAATGTAATAACTTTAAGGAGTATGTATATTATTTAGCACTAAAGTTTAAAGTGTATTCCTTACTAGTTACAGCATATAAAAGAGAGAATGGGTGATATCCTTAAATTGAAAGTGTTTTTATACTTTCTGAAGTGGGTGGAAAAATGAGAGTTAAAAATTCAATAATTAATATATCAGCCGGTATAGGTAGTCAAGTTATTATTACGTTATTAAGTTTTGTTTCCAGAACCGTGTTTATTACTTATTTAGGTGTTGAGTACCTGGGGGTAAATGGCTTATTTACTAATGTATTAGGAATGTTATCTTTAGCTGAAGCAGGAATAGGATCTGCTATTATATACAATCTTTATAAACCAGTGGCAGAAAATGATCAGGATAGAATCAATATGCTCATGAATTTTTATAAAAAAGCATATATGGTAATAGCTGTAATAGTGTTAGTGCTAGGTTTATCTCTAATACCCTTCCTTGGATATATTGCTAAAGATTCGAAAATTGAAAATATTCATTTTATTTACATTATATTTTTACTTAATACAGCTGCATCGTATTTATTTACATATAAAACTTCCTTTTTAAATGTTTGTCAAAAGGGATATATTGTTACAGGAGTGTATTCTATCTCATCCATTATATCTACTTGCATTAAAATAGGGATTTTATACTTTACGCAAAGTTATATTTTGTATCTAATAATCGATATTATTATAACAATTACTACCTCTGCGTTCTTGGCTATGCTGGTAGATAAGATGTACCCATTTTTGAAAAATAAGGCAGCAAGCAAATTAGATAGCGAAACCAAAAGCAATATTGTTAAAAATGTAAAAGCTTTAGTGTTACATAATATAGGTGGGTACATTGTCTTTGGTACCGATAACATGTTAATTGCGTCTTTTGTCAGTGTTACAGCTGTCGGATTGTATTCAAATTATTATATGTTAATTAACATTTGTAGAACTTTTATAAATCAAATTTTTGATAACATTAATCATAGCGTAGGAAATTTAGTTGCAAAAGAAAGTGATGACAAAGTTTATAGCATATTTAAAATTACGCTGCTTTGTAATTTTTGGATATACTCATTCTTTTCCATTTTCTTATATATTATAATGGAATCTTTTATTACTGTATGGATTGGTTCGAAGTTTATTATGGATATAAGCGTGTTAATTATATTAATAATGAATTTTTATGTATCCGGAATGAGACGTTCTATATCCATGGTGAAAACGACATCAGGGATCTTTCATGAAGACCGGTACGCTCCCTTTTTGGAGGCTGCTGTGAATCTGGTTGTTTCTATTGTCTTGGTGCAATATATGGGCATAACAGGTGTTTTTATTGGAACACTTATAAGTACATTAGCAGTCCCATTTTGGATTGCTCCTTATCTAGTATATAAGAAGGTATTTCGTAAACCGGTTAGGGATTACTTTTTAAAATATACTTATTATACAATGCTAGGGCTAGGAACTTGTCTTATCACAAGTTTAATATGTAGTTTTATTCCGTATAATGGATTACTAGAATTGATATTAAGAGGAATGACTTGTTTGATAATTCCGAATATGATTTACGTATTTATTTTTTATAAGACAGATGAATTTAAGTATTTATTTGGAATTGTTAAAAGTATACTAGGAAAGCTGCTGGGAAAACTGCAGTTAAACAAAAAGGGCACCTACTAATTTGAAGTGAAACTTTAATCAATGGGGGTTTTCTTCATCTCTCACTGATTATTAGCTGAACCAATCGGGCTTTTACGGGCAGCCCGACTCCCACAAATAGCGGGATAAACGATAAGTAATAAGAACCCCTTAGAAATGAAAAACCACTATGTTCTGATGAATGTGGTGGTTTTCTTATTACTTGGTATTTTAATTTGAATATTTTGTATGTAATGGCCTTAAATAAATGAGGATGTTTTTATGAAAATAGAAGCTTTAAATAGGTATGGGGCAGGGGTTAGTATATAAACTAAATTAGGAGTATGATTATAATATGAAAAGGTTTTTTGATTTATTCGTTTCTTTATCATTATTGGCGTTATTGTTAATTCCTATTATTATAGTAGCTGTTTTAGTTAGAGTTAAGTTGGGTTCCCCCATCATATTTAAGCAGCAACGTCCGGGGCTATATGGTGCGCCTTTTTCTGTTTACAAGTTTAGAACTATGACTGATGAGAAAGATAGCGAAGGGAATATGCTGCCCGATAATGTAAGGCTTACCCGATTCGGACAATTTCTTAGAAAATGTAGTTTGGATGAATTGCCACAGTTGTTCAATGTTATAAAAGGGGACATAAGTTTGGTAGGCCCTAGACCATTGTTAATGGAATATTTGGAGCTATATACAGAAGAACAAGCCAAGCGGCATAATGTGAGACCTGGAATTACAGGTTGGGCTCAGGTGAATGGAAGAAATGCAATCTCTTGGGAAGAAAAATTTAATTTTGATGTGTGGTATGTCGAGAATCAGACTTTTTGGCTTGATATGAAAATCTTGTTGTTGACGGCAAAAAAAGTATTTAAGTCAGAAGGGATTAATCAGGTTGGACATGTAACTATGGAGAAATTTACTGGTACGAAGAATTCTTGAGGAGGTGATATAAGTGCGAATCATCATGATTGGGGCAGGTGGTCATAGTAAAGTAATCCGCGATATTATCCGATCATATGGAAATTATGAAATTATTGGGCAATTAGATGATGTTTATGAACAATTAAAGGTTGAGGATGGCGTTTATTTTGGGCCTATTTCTGCAGCTGTAACGTTAATGAATGAGCATACAGATACAAAGTTCGTGATAGCTATAGGAAATAACAGAATAAGAAAATTAATTATGGAGCGATTAGAAATTCCCGTTCATCGCTATGTGACGCTTATACATAAACAATCTATCGTTAGTTTAAGTGCAAAGATTGGAGCTGGTACGGTCGTTATGCCCGGTGCAATCATTAATGCAGATGCTAAGATTGGGAATCACGTTATTGTCAATACAGGCGCTATTATTGAACATGACAATAAGGTAAAAGATTTTGCGCATATTTCCCCTAATGCTGTACTGACTGGATCTGTTACCGTAGGGACAGGAGTACATATAGGGGCAGGAGCTAATGTGATTCCCAATATTACAATTGGAGATTGGTCCATTATCGGCGCGGGGGCAACAGTAATCTGTGATATTGCAGCAAGTTGTACAGCAGTTGGCATTCCAGCCAGAGTCATAAAAAAAGAATTATAGGAGAGTGTTTAAAGTGGTCTATTCACAGGAAAAAACAAGAATCTATCTCTCCGCTCCACATATGAGCGGTAATGAACAAAAATATATAGGAGAAGCATTTGATATGAATTGGATTGCTCCACTTGGTCCAAATGTAGATGCGTTTGAAAGTGAACTTTCGTCCCATGTGGGAGTTCGTGATGCAGCTGCAGTTAGTTCAGGAACCGCTGCTATTCATTTGGCACTTCGTTTATTGGATGTAAAAGATGGGGATACGGTGTTTTGTTCGAGCCTTACTTTTATAGCAAGTGCAAATCCAATTTTATATTTAGGGGCTACACCAGTGTTCATTGATTCAGAGCCTGAAACATGGAATATGTCACCACAAGCTTTAGAATGTGCACTTCGTGATGCAAATGAGAAGGGAATGCTGCCAAAAGCAGTAATTGTTGTAAATCTATATGGACAAAGTGCTAAAATGGATGAGATTCTTTCATTATGTAATAAATACGATATTCCAGTGATAGAGGATGCAGCGGAATCACTTGGCTCTTTCTATAAAGGTAAAGCGAGCGGAACATTCGGGAAATTTGGAATCTATTCGTTCAACGGAAATAAAATCATTACAACCTCAGGTGGAGGAATGCTTGTATCCAATGATGTCGAAGCGTTGAGAAAAGCAAGATTTTTAGCTACGCAGGCAAGGGACCCTGCTCCGCATTACCAACACAGCACATTTGGATATAATTATCGAATGAGCAATATTTTAGCGGGTATAGGAAGAGCGCAGCTGCAGATCTTACAAGATAGAGTACAAGCAAGAAGAAAAATATTTGATAGATACTATGAAGAATTATCTCATATTCCAGGTATACAGTTTATGCCTGAGTTAGAGGATACTTATTCAAACCGATGGCTTACAGTTCTTACTATAGATGAAGAAAAAACGGGAGTATCGATTCAGACATTACTGAAACACCTAGAAAATGAAAATATCGAGGCGCGCCCTGTTTGGAAACCTCTTCACATGCAACCTCTATTCGAGGGGGTAACTTACTACTCACATAGTGATAGCGAAGATATTGCTAGAAAATTGTTTAAAACTGGCTTATGTCTTCCATCTGGATCAGGTATGATAGAGGAAGATCAGACAAGAGTTATTACATGTATCAAAAGTGCGCTGACAATAAATGTTGCTATGTAAAGATAGAAAATAGGAAGTTTAATAAGAAAGATGTTAACAACCTAGGAGGATTTACTATCTAATCCAGCTCTGTTTTTGTGAAATTTCATTTTCCGGAAAAAAATTTCTTTTGAATGAAGGTCACGGCAATCCCTATAGAGAGTGAAATAGTAAGCGTACATAATCTTGTGGTAAATGCGAATTGTATTCTTAGCTAGCATGATGAGCGGTGAACGCATATGATATGACCTCCTTGGTAAAAATGGTATAACGATAAAAGGTTATTTGACTTCTGTTCGAATACAGAAGAAGCAGGAGAATATAAAACATCGTCTTTAATTAATAAATTATATAAAATATCATAGCACAGAAATTATTGAAATATATAAAAAATGGAAATTTTCCTGTGCATTTGTAAGATATAATTTTTATCCCCCGATTCGTGAGGGCTAATAATCAGTGGGGATGCAGATCCCCCGCTGATTACAGTTACTTAAAAAGATAAATAAACATTCATTTTTTTGAGTATATAGATACTTGACAATAAAAAGGTGAAATGATAATCTGAATTTATATTCTTTATAAAGAATATAAACGTTTTATTGATATATTAAATTCATAGGTTTTTATTTATGTGAAAAGTTAGATAGCGATATTTTTTATTCAAAGTAAGAAAATCACACCTTTGTTCTTTTTTAAGAATATAAAAATTAAAATGCAAGGGTTTACAATAGGGTGGATAGCCTGAAAGCTTGAATGTTTCAACTATAAATGGATTTAAGGTTGTAAAGTCGAGCTTTAAAATCTGTTATGCGGAAACACGGTAGTTTGAGAAAAGGTTTTTCTGGTATATTAATAACATTTTTTTGATATATCTGGTAATCGTCTTATCCATCGGGTTTTCCCTTACTTGTCTCGTAGTGGGAGGAAAGAAATGAGTGCAATAACCGGAATATAT
Organism: Bacillus sp. XF8; assembly: GCF_017498755.1. Taxonomy (NCBI): domain Bacteria; kingdom Bacillati; phylum Bacillota; class Bacilli; order Caryophanales; family Bacillaceae; genus Bacillus; species Bacillus sp. XF8. The sequence continues at coordinate 61,049 of NZ_JAGDQK010000012.1, forward strand.
CATTTAAATGGGGAAACCATACCATTTGAACATAGCACGGGAATCATGAAAGCTTTATCTCGTTATCCAGCGGACAATACCGATACATGGCACAAGGGAAATGTTTTTTTGGGCTCCCATGCACAATGGATAACATCCGAATCTATTAATGAACAATTACCTTACTATGATTATGAAACACAGCTGGCTATAACAGCTGACGCTATTATTGATAATCGCAATGAATTATTTGATAGATTACAAGTAGAACAGGCATACAGGAGAGAGATGCCTGACAGTAAGTTGATTTTGCTAGCTTATCAAAAGTGGGGAGAAGATGTACCAAAGTATCTGATTGGCGATTTTGCCTTTATGATTTGGGATGAGAGAAAACAATTACTCTTTGGTGCACGTGATTTTTCAGGAAGTCGGACTTTATACTTTTATCGTAATCAAAATCAATTTGCTTTTTGCACCAGCATACAACCATTGTTTTCGTTACCGTACGTCGGGAAGGATTTAAATGAGCAATGGTTAGCTGAATATTTAGCGATACCTAATATGCTTGATACAATAGATGCATTTTCAACAGTCCATAAAAATATAGAGCAAGTACCGCCTTCTCATACAATCTCTGTAATCAATGGAAGTGTAAGTCTTTCGAAATATGATACATTGTTTGTAGGGGAACGATTACAGCTTAAATCTAATCAAGAATATGAAGAGGCATTTCAAGATGTATTTGAAAGTGCAGTCACATCAAGACTACGTACTCATCGCAATGTCGGTTCCCATTTAAGTGGAGGATTAGATTCAGGTACCGTTGCTAGTTTTGCTGCAAGAGCTTTGCAAAAAGAGAATAAAAAATTATATACATTCAGCTCTGTGCCTGTAGAAGACTTTATGAATTGGACTCCTAGCCATGTAGTTGCTGATGAGAAGCCACTTATCCAATCTACAGTACAGTATGTGGGAAATATTACAGATCATTATTTGAGTTTTCCAGGGAAAAATTCATTCTCGGAAATTGATGATTGGCTTGATATTATGGAAATGCCATATAAATTTTTTGAAAACTCTATTTGGGTGAAGGGGATTTATGAAAAAGCCCAGCAACAAGGAATTGGAGTGCTCCTAAATGGGGCGAGAGGAAATTTCACGATTTCTTGGGGACCAGCTTTAGACTACTATGCAGTTCTATTAAAAAAGTTAAAATGGTTTCAACTTTATCGTGAAATCGATTTATATGGTAAAAATGTTGGAGTGGAAAAATCGAGAATCTTGAAAGTTGTAGGGAAGAAGGCATTTCCGTTCATAAAACGCATGAGTTCTTCACAACAGCAGTACGAACTGCCAACGTTGGTGAATCCAGAACTTGCGAAACGTACGGATGTATTCAATAAACTCGAAGAACATGGCGTCAAAAAAACGGGGGCTTCTGTACCTAGTATATATGAAGTAAGGCAGAAACATTTTGAACAGTTAAATTTATGGAATACGACCGGTACAAGTGGAACAAAATTGTCCTTACGCTATGGTTTACAAGGACATGATCCGACGAATGACTTGCGGGTAATTCGATTTTGTTTATCTGTTCCGCTTGAACAATTCGTTCAAAATGGTTTAAACCGAGCACTAATCCGAAGAGCGACAAAAGGATTTCTTCCTGACAAAGTAAGGCTGAATCAACGCCGGGGTATACAAGGTGCTGATGTGATTCACCGCATGGTTCCCTCTTGGGAAATATTTATTGGAGAACTTCAGCAGCTTAGTGCGGACCCTGTGGCTTCTGAGTTTTTCAATATAGAAGTTATTAAGAACGCAATTTTGAATATACAGGGAAAACCACGACCAGAATATGCATTCAATCCAGATTTCAGAATTTTAATGCGTAGTCTTATCGCTTATCGATTCATCAAGAAATTTATTTGAAAGGAGGTGATACTATGAAACAAACATGGCAACCACCAGTATTAGAAGTGCTTGATATCAACATGACAATGGCTGGACCAGGACTTTCTCAAGTTGACCAAGTTTTTGAAGATGAAGATGAGCAAGGCGCACTTCACCACAGCTAATGCACTAATATTTAAATGAGATTTATATGCTTTACAGCCCTTATATAGTTTAAAAACGGTATAAGGGTTTTTTTTAATCAATTTTTCAACTATTTGGAGTGAGAAAGATGATACATACTGTAAAGAGAGAGATTTATAAAGCCTTCGGATTAACCCTATTAAGTGAGATTCCTCTACCGGAATTACCTCAAGTCAGCAATTATGAAAGTGAAGTAGACGTAAGAATCGAAACTGCAGACTTATCCAAGTTATGGAGTGAGTTATCCTCCAAAAAGTCAGCATTCGTAGTCGAAGAAGATTTAATTATGTTTCAAATCCCCGAAACTGCCACGTTTTGTATCCAAAATGGAGAAAAGATTATTGTTTCACCTATGAAAGGATCAGACAAAGATAAGATTCGTCTTTATATTCTTGGGACTTGTATGGGTGCATTATTGATGCAGAGAAAAATACTTCCCCTGCATGGAAGTGCGATAGCTATCAATGGAAAGGCGTATGCTTTTATAGGAAGGTCGGGAGCTGGAAAGTCAACGCTTGCATCAGCTCTCTTGAGCAAGGGATATCAACTTTTAAGCGATGATGTAATTGCTGTATCTCTTTCTGAGGATAATATTCCTTTTGTGACACCTTCTTATCCGCAACAAAAGCTATGGAAGGAGAGTCTTGATCAGTTTGGAATGGAAACGACGCATTATCAGTCTTTATTTGAAAGAGAGACAAAATATGCTGTACCAGTGTCGTCTCATTTTTTCAATGAGCCTTTACCGCTTGCAGGTGTATTTGAGTTGGTAAAAACAGAAAATGACAATGTTGAAATTCAGCAGATTGAAGGGCTAGAAAGAATACAAACATTGCTGCGTCATACATATCGAAATTTATTAATCCCACGAATGGGAATGATGGAATGGCATTTTATGAATTCTACAAATATCATAAACAAAGTGGAGATGTTTCAATTAGGGCGCCCTATTTCAAAATTTGCGGCGCATGATTTAGTATCCACAGTTCTAGAGTCTTTAAAAGAGGAGGAAAAATAATGATTACGAACCAAAAGATTTCATTAGACAGTTTTATCGTGCAGGGCCAAGAAAATATAGTGAGTAATATGGATGGAGAGAAAGTTATGATGAGCATCCATAATGGAAAATACTACAATTTAGGAGGAATAGGTGGTGAAATTTGGGATTTAATCAATGAATTAACATCAGTTAATCAATTGGTTAATACATTAATGTCCCGATATACGATTGAAGAGGAAGAGTGTAAGAAACAAGTACTTTCTTTCTTGAACAATTTGTATGCAGAAGGATTAATTTTAATTGATGATAAACATTGATTTATCCCGCTATTAACGGGCAGTAAGACTCTCACCTCAAGATTCAGAGAGAAACGAGGAAGATAGGTGGGGGATTAACTGCCCGTAAAAGCCCGATTGGTGAGGGCTGATTAAAGGTTCACTTTATAGCTGAATGTTCCAGATTTAATAGATTGGGAGTAGGATCGATGAATATCATAAATAAAGCAAGGGCTTTTTTATCGTGTGATACGGGAACAAAGTTGTTACTTTTAGAAGCTTTTTTTTATTTAGGTTGGGCTCGTATTCTTAAAAGTAGACCGTTTTCTAAAGTTGCTCCTACATTAGGAATTCATATGGATGAAACATCTTTAAGCTATGATGAATCGGACAAGGTCATGTTAAGGCGAATTTCCCAGGCGGTGCATATGATGAGTCGTTATACATTTTGGGAGAGCCAGTGTCTCGTTAAAGCCATCGCTGCTATGAAAATGTTGGAGAAGCGTCACATCGAAAGTACGCTGTATTTAGGAACTGCGAGAGATGAGACAGGAAACATGATTGCCCATGCGTGGTTGCGCAGTGGTCCCTTTTACATTACCGGTGCAGAAGAAATGAAGAGATTCACTGTTGTTGGTAAATTTGCAAGAAGGATAGGATGAAAAAATCTTGAAGGAGAATGAAATGGATACCGGTTGTAATCTTGATTTGAGCCATTTACCTAAAGAGCTGAAATTGCTAATTGAAATTATAAAGAAAGAAGATAAAGATATACAAACAATCCAAAAAGATTGGTTTATCAATATTGATTGGAACAAATTTTTGAAACTAGCGCTGCATCATCGCATGTACCCTTTTATTTATACAAAAATGAAGGACATCGATAAACAGCTAGTTCCTTCACATGTTGTACAAGCGTTAAGTGCATACTCCAAAAGGAATACATTCCACATGCTTCATTTGAGTGGAGAAATGGGAAAGGTAAGTAAATTATTTGCTGAAAACCAGCTCCGTCTCCTATTTTTGAAGGGGCCTATTCTTGGTGTGGATTTATATGGAGATATTTCCCTTCGAACATCAGGGGACCTGGATGTTCTTGTTCCTATGGATGATCTTGGAAAAGTGAACGAGTTACTTGTGAAGAATGGCTATGTTAAAGAAGCTGATTTTCCCACGGTTCTGAATGAATGGAAATGGAGACGCCACCATACAACTTACATGCATCCGATGAGTAAGGTGAAATTGGAGATTCATTGGCGACTACACCCTGGCCCAGGAAAGGAACCGCGCTTCGATGAGTTGTGGGAGCGAAAAAGAATGAGCCCTATCACGAATTATCCTGTCTATTTTCTAGGTAGAGAGGATTTGTTTATGTTTCTTGTTTGTCATGGTACTAGACATGGGTGGTCCAGGCTTCGCTGGTTAGCAGACATTGACCGTATTGCAAGACAAGAGATGGATTGGGAAGAACTTCATTTCTTGTTGAAAAAATATCAATGTAATCATTTGGCAGGACAGGCACTTGTTTTATCTTCCCAGCTGCTCGATACTCCGGTAACAGAAGAGACAAAAGTGTTCATGTCAGGGAAACGATTCACGCAATTAGCGCAAAGTGCGATATATTACTTGGAAAGTATGATTAATTTGCATACAGATCCAGTTCCAGAAGAAGTTTCAAAATATCATGAACGGTATTTATATTTGTTAAAGACAAACTCTCAAAAGTTATTGTTTCATCTCAGCTGGTTGTATCCTTATCCTCAGGATGTGGAAACTTTACCATTGCCAAAACAATTGCATGTTTTATATTTTCCTTTGCGGCCAATTTTATGGGCTTGGAGGAAAATGAGGGATCATAAGGAGATGTGAAAATGAGAAATATTTTATACTTTGTAAAGCAGCTATACTCTTTTACTGGGAACATTCTCATTATTAATCTCTTGGGAATGGTATTGGTCAGTCTTGTAGAAGGAATCGGCATTTTACTATTAATCCCTATGATCAGTATTAGTGGAATTGCAAAGATGAACGAAACAGCAAGTCCTCTTTCAGGAGCATTGGGATTTCTAAGTGATTTTCCAACAACTTTAGGACTGCCACTTGTGTTAGGAATATATATCATACTGGTTGTCGGGCAAGCAGTTTTACAAAGAAACATCATGATTCGTAATGCGAAAATTCAGATACGTTTTATTAACCATTTGAGAATGGAAACTTACCGTGAGATGTTGCAGGCCAATTGGAGTTTTTTTGTAAAAAAGAGGAAATCTGATCTGATTAACTCTTTGACAACAGAATTAGGGCGTGTCAGTGCAGGTACGAACTTGTTTTTACAATTGCTTACTTCATTAGTTTTCACATTCATACAGATTGGTTTCGCTTTTTGGTTAGCGGCAGATGTAACAATCTTTGTGCTATGTTGTGGTGTTGTGCTTGCCTTTTTTGCCCGAAGATTTATTAAAAAATCGAAACGGTTAGGCGGCCGGACTTCAGAGAATTCAAAAGCTTATCTTGCAGGCATAACGGATCATTTTAATGGGATTAAAGATATAAAGAGCAATCTCTTAGAACAATCCCGTTATATGTGGCTACGTAATTGGGTGGAAGATGTGGAACGTGAACAGTTCGCATATACTAAGATGAGAAATAATTCTCAGCTCTTTTATAAGATCGCATCAGCAGTTTTCATTGCTTTTCTTATTTTGTTATCGGTTAAGCTGTTTCAGACGCAAACTGAGCAATTATTATTGATTATTCTTATATTTTCTCGATTGTGGCCGCGATTTTCAGGTATACAATCAAATATGGAACAAATTGCATCGAACATTCCTGCTTTTAAAGCTTTGCTGGAATTACAAGAAGAGTGTAGGAAAAGTGTGGAATTGCAAGACATAGAGCAGAGTTATAATTGTGTGAATCCGATTCAGATCGAACAATCCATTGAATGCCGAAATCTCTCTTTTCGTTACAATAAACAAGAGTCTACATACGCCCTGAAAAATATCAATTTGTGCATCCCATCCAACTATATGACAGCTATCTCAGGACGTTCTGGTGCTGGGAAAAGTACATTAATCGATATTGTAATGGGGCTTATGCAGCCAGAGAGCGGCCAGTTATTAATAGATAACAAACCTTTGACAAGTAAGAGCCTATTATCATTGAGGAAAGCCATTAGCTATGTTCCTCAAGATCCATTTTTATTTAATGCTAGTATAAGAGACAATTTAAAAATGGTTGAGCCAAATGCAAGCGAAGAGCAAATTTGGGAAGCATTGGATTTTTCTGCTTCTGCTGAGTTTGTTAGCAAGCTCCCGCAAGGATTAGATACACTTATCGGCGATAGGGGAGTCAGACTTTCAGGAGGAGAACGGCAAAGGCTTGTTTTGGCTAGAGCAATCCTTCGAAAGCCGTCCATTTTAGTATTGGATGAGGCGACAAGTGCCCTAGATGCTGAAAATGAAACAAAAATCCAAGAGGCATTGGAAAGACTAAAGGGAAGCATGACGATCATTGTCATTGCGCACAGATTATCTACTATACGAAAAGCTGATCAGGTAATTGTAATGGATCAAGGACAAATTATTCAAAAAGGTAGTTTTACTGAGCTGGCTACAGATAAGAGCGGTTTGTTTAGCAGTTTACTTGGACAACAAGCTAAGGTAAGTGTTTGATTATTAGCAGATGTGGTTCTAATTTGTAAAGTGAGGACAGGCACTGGTTTTATCCTGTAAAAGCCCGATTTATGATGGTTAACCATCAGTGGGGGATGAAGAAAACCCCATTAATAGAAGTTTCACTTTGTTTTTTTAGGAATGTATAAAAAACTGTGTTCAATTATGAATAAGAGACGAGGCCGGCCCAAATGTAGTGAAATAGCTACATTTGGGCCGGTTATTTTTGTTGTTTATTTGGTTTTTCACCATTATTAGATATCCGTTATACTAAGCAAAGAGATGCTTCGTATATCTGTGTAATGATAGCAAAATAAATACCCAGTTATTATGAAATATTGCATACCGAAATGGATTGCTATTGATGTGGGGGATTATTATAATGATATTAGGGTATTAATAATATTGTAATATACAGAAAGGTGGAAATAGAATGGAAATCGCAATGGCAGTTTTAAAATTTTTAGGTGGCGTAATCCCATTAGTGCAAGAGCTTTTAAAATCAGTAATGTAATTATCAGAGATAATCTGTATAAACAATATGTAGAATATACATAAAAAAGAATCCCCAAAGGCTAAGGGATTCTTTTTTTTATGTATTTAATTCGAGTATTTCTCTCGAATCCTACATGATTCCTTATTAACAGATAAACAAGGAAAAGCAACAATTTCTTATTTATTATAACTTATTTTATATATTGTTAAATAGATTTATAAAGAATTTATATGCAATATTTCATATTTTTATAAAGCGAAACTTTAATCAGTGGGGGTTTTCTTCATCGCACACCTAACTTCTTTGCTTTTGCTGAATTTTGAGGTGGGAGTCTTACTGCCCGCGAATAGCGGGATCAAGGGTAATTATATCCTTTATAATGGCATTTTGTTGAGGATCAATTAGCAAAGGTTAATTCTTTTGAAATTATACTGTTTTGAATTTTACATCTTAATTTCTTGATATACAATTTAAGCTAATATAAGATAAAGAAAGAAATTTGTAGAAATTTGTAGAATTACAGGGTAATAATGATAAAAAGCAGTAAATATTGGGTTTTTCTTTCTTATTTTTGTCCTTTATAATGAACAGTGAATACGACACATAAGGCAAATAGTGTATATTGCCTTTCCCTAACTTTGATATACATCCTTTCTCCAACCTCCGTGCTAATAGTTCTTATTTTGTTATACCGATTTTAGCGAAAGGAAAAGGGTGTATCTTTTTTATATAAATTGTCCTTATAGACGTTTTCAATAGAAAACGTTTTTTTTGTTTTCCGTGACAAAAACAGTAGAGAATGGGATAATAAGGACAGTATGCTGGTGGTATGACCAATTTGGTATATAAGGAGAGAAGAATATGTTAGATATAGGACAAATTAAAGAGATTATTCCACATCGTTATCCATTTCTACTTGTCGATCAAATTCTAGAAGTAGAAGAAGGTAAAAAAGCAATTGGAATTAAAAATGTAACAGCAAATGAAGAATACTTTAACGGACACTTTCCAGATTATCCTGTCATGCCAGGTGTTCTAATTGTAGAAGCGTTGGCACAGGTAGGTGCTGTTGCGGTATTAAAGAAAGAAGAAAATCGTGGGCGTCTTGCATTTTTCGCTGGGATTGATAATTGCCGTTTTAAGCGTCAAGTACGTCCAGGAGATCAGCTTCGTTTAGAAGTTGAAATGACTCGTGTACGTGGCCCGATTGGCAAAGGAAAAGCAGTTGCAACTGTAAATGGTGAAATTGCTTGTGAAGCAGAAATTACATTTGCGCTTGGCGATAAGAAAGAATAGGTATTTTTTACTTTAAGAGATGAATGAACAGGAGCATTTTCATTCATCTCCTTTTCTAATGAACAAAGACGAGGCATATCCGTAACTTGAACAATTAAAATTTAATTATTATACTATTAAGATGTCTGATATATAATAAGTTGTATAATTAGAAGTGAATTTTATAAGTTAGGGTGATTATTTTTGAAAAAAGTCAGAAAAGCAATTATTCCAGCTGCAGGTCTAGGTACACGATTTTTACCTGCAACAAAGGCGATGCCAAAGGAAATGTTACCGATCGTTGATAAGCCAACGATTCAGTATATTGTTGAAGAAGCAATCGCGTCTGGAATTGAAGATATTATTATTGTTACAGGAAAAGGAAAGCGTGCGATTGAAGACCACTTCGATCATTCCTTTGAACTAGAAGAAAACCTATTAGCAAAAGAGAAATTTGAGCTTCTTGCAAAAGTACAAGAATCGTCAAAAATTAACATACACTATATTCGTCAAAAAGAACCAAAAGGTTTAGGGCATGCTGTTTGGTGTGCACGTAAATTTATTGGCAACGAACCGTTTGCTGTATTACTTGGTGATGATATTGTACAAGCGGATAAGCCTTGTTTGCGTCAATTAATGGATGAGTATGATAAAACGAAAGCATCTGTAATTGGTGTACAAACGGTACCAGAAAATGAAACGCACCGTTACGGTGTTATTGATCCACTAGAGCAAAATGATCGTCGTTATCAAGTAAGAACATTTGTGGAGAAACCAGCGCAAGGAACAGCTCCATCTAATCTAGCAATTATGGGGCGTTACATTTTAACACCAGAAATTTTTGCACTGCTAGAAGAACAACACATTGGAGCAGGCGGCGAAATTCAACTAACAGATGCCATCCAACGCTTAAATGAAACGCAGCGCGTATTCGCATATGACTTTGAAGGAAAGCGTTACGATGTTGGAGAGAAATTAGGATTTATTCAAACAACAATTGAAGTAGCGATGCAGCATGAAGAATTAAAACAAGATCTTTTAAACTATATGAAAAAAATTGTAGAAAATGAGCTGAGTGTTACGAAATAGGAAGAGAGTAAGGGAATCTGTCGATAAGATAGATTCCTTTTTTAATGGACATTCGATTAGAAATTGTATAGATATTATTTTTAAAGATATTTATTTCTAGTAATGGAATAAATTTTATAATCTTTATATATAATACACAACATATTATGAAGATTAAGAAAAGACGAAATATTTTAGCGGAAACATTTATTTTAAAGGTATTGTAAGTATATAACATGTTTTTTGTTTGCTTATAAGTAAATATATCAATATAATGATTCTTAACAAATGAAAGCCCATACATGACGAAAGAAATCGATACGTGTCGAATCGGGTAAGATTTTATTTGTCAATTCCCTAAATAATTTTCTCAATGTTTATTGCTATACTAATGTAAGTTATGTAATATAATAAATGATTAGCTATTCCTAAACACTGGTAGGAATAGGAAATAAATGGTTAGTGTCAGAGTAAAATCTGACATTTTATTTATATGCGAAAGTTTTATGACAAATTATTGGAGGCTGGAGGAAGGCATGGAAGAAACAATAAGTTTGAAAGAGCTATTTACTATTTTAAGAAAACGTTTAGTTATGATCTTAGCGATTACGATTGGGGCAGCACTTGTAAGCGCAGTCGTAAGTTTCTACTTTATGACGCCGATTTATCAATCTTCGACGCAAATTCTTGTTAACCAAAAGAAGCAAGAAGGTGTTTTCCAACCTGGTGAAGTGCAAACAAGTCTTCAATTAACAAATACATATAAAGTTATTGTTAAAAGCCCTGTTATTTTAGATCAGGTGAAAGAAAAGTTAAAACTTGATATGTCAACTGGAGCATTAAATAGCAAAATTAATGTAGCAAATGAGAAAGATTCGCAAGTCATTGCCGTTACAGTACAAGATAAAGATGCAAAACTAGCTCGTGATATTGCGAACACAACAGCGGAAGTATTCAAAAGTAAAATTGCGAAAATTATGAGTGTCGATAACGTAACGATCTTATCAAAATCAGAAGCAACAGAAGGACAATCTCCAATTAAACCTAATAAAATGCTAAACGTAGCAATTGCATTTGTTGTTGGATTAATGGCTTCTGTCGGACTTGCATTCTTACTAGAGTACTTAGATAATACGCTGAAAAAAGAAGAAGATATTGAAAAAATACTTGGTCTACCTGTTCTTGGTGTCGTTGCTCATATGGAGGAAGGCGGTACAAAAAGCAGTAGCCTATCAGAAACAAAGAGAGTAGGGGGGCATACAATTGGTTCTTAAGAAGAAAGTATCGCGCGCGCGTCGTCAACTTATTGCGTATGAACAACCGAAATCATCTGTTTCGGAACAATACCGAAATGTACGAACAAATATTGAGTTTGCATCTGTTGATAAGAAGATTCGTTCTCTTATTGTCACATCTGCTAATTCAAGTGAAGGAAAGACAACAACAGCTGCTAACATTGCAATTGTCTTTGCACAGCAAGGTAAAAAAGTATTACTCATTGATGCAGATTTACGTAAACCTGCACTACATCAAATGCTGCAAGTTGAGAATATTTTTGGCTTAACAAGTGTATTAACACGTAGTAAAACACTTGAAACTTGTGTAAAACAAACACAGATTGGTAATTTAACATTTTTACCATGTGGTCCAATCCCGCCAAACCCAGCTGAATTACTTGGAGCAAGCTCAATGAAAGATTTGCTTTCAGAAGCTTACGGCACCTATGATCTTGTTATCTTTGATACATCGCCAATCTTACCGGTTACAGATGCACAAATTATGGCAAACCAATGCGATGCTTCTGTACTTGTGATTCGAAGCGGTTCAACAGAAAAGGAAGCAGCACTAAAAGCAAAACAAGCATTAGATAGCGCGCAAGGTACGCTTCTTGGCGTTATTTTAAATGACAAAGAACAAAAGGGATCAGAGTATTACTATTACGGCTCTAACTAAATAGATAAGAAGAAAAGATGGAGATTCGTCTTTTCTTCTTATTCTTATAACGTAAAAAAATAGATGAAGAGAGGATGTATGAGAATGATTGATTTACATTGTCATATTTTGCCTAGTATCGATGACGGGGCACAATCAATCGAAGATAGTATTGCTATGGCAAAGGCGGCATGTGAAGAAGGGATTCATACAATCGTTGCCACTCCCCATCATCAAAATGGTGTTTATATCAATCCAGCAGAAAGCATTCTTTATCAGGTAAAGCAGTTAAATGAAAGATTGAAAGAAGAAGAAATCAATTTAACCGTTTTACCTGGTCAAGAAATCAGGTTATACGGAGAATTATTAGAAGACTACGAATTAGGACATACTCTTACATTAAATCGTACGGATAAATACATATTAATTGAATTTCCAGCAAATCATGTCCCGCGTTATGCAGAAAAAATGTTATATGAGCTGCGTGTGAAAGGAATCACGCCAATTATTGTACATCCAGAGCGAAATACAGAAATCATTGAACACCCGGATGTGTTGTATAAGCTCGTGAGTCAAGGGATGCTAACGCAAATTACCGCAGGAAGCATAACAGGAAAATTCGGAAAGAAAATAAAAAAATTCACATTACAACTCATTGAACATCATTTAGCGCACGTGATCGCATCAGATGCTCATAACATAACAACGCGCTCCTTTCACTTACAAGCCGCGTATGAAACAGTAGAAAAGACATTCGGGAGTTCTATGTGCTACTATTTCAAAGAAAATACATATGCACTAATAAGTGGGAAAATGATTTATCGAGAAGAGCCAGAGAAAATACGACGTAAAAAAATATTAGGTCTCTTTTGAAGAAAAAAACATTTAGGTGATGCCTCCTAACCAATATCAATGGAGACACTCGGCTATGCTGTGGGTAGAATATTTCTACCTTAGACACAATCGTTGTCAAAAGCATGGTGTGAGGTCGGGTTAGATGCCCGTTATTATTATAAATTTGCTAGAAGTTCAAGCTATATCTTTTATGGATGCAAGATATAGCTTGAACTTTTATTACATACAAATTTAGGGGGCTATAAAAGTTGAAACAAGTAAAAAAAGCGATTATTCCTGCAGCTGGACTGGGTACAAGATTTTTACCAGCGACGAAAGCAATGCCGAAAGAAATGTTACCAATCGTTGATAAACCAACGATTCAATACATTGTAGAAGAAGCTATTGCATCTGGAATTGAAGACATCATCATTGTAACGGGTAAAGGTAAGCGTGCAATTGAAGATCACTTTGATCACTCCTTTGAACTAGAACAAAACTTATTAGAAAAAGGGAAGTATGAAATGCTTGAAAAAGTACAAGCATCTTCCAAAATTAACATTCACTACATAAGGCAAAAAGAACCAAAAGGACTCGGACATGCAGTATGGTGTGCACGTAAATTTATTGGGAATGAGCCATTTGCGGTATTACTTGGTGATGATATTGTCCAGGCAGAGACGCCTTGTCTACGACAATTAATGGATCAATATGACACAACAAAATCATCAGTAATCGGTGTGCAAACTGTTCCAGAAAATGAAACACATCGCTACGGCATTATTGATCCGCTAGAACAAAAAGGACGTAGTTATCAGGTGAGCAGATTTGTGGAAAAACCAGCGCAAGGAACAGCGCCATCGAATTTAGCGATTATGGGACGCTACGTACTAACTCCAGAAATCTTCATGTTCTTAGAAGATCAACAAACAGGTGCCGGTGGAGAAATTCAACTGACAGATGCAATTCAACGATTAAATGAAATCCAACGTGTATTTGCATATGACTTCGAAGGAAAGCGTTATGACGTTGGGGAGAAGTTAGGGTTTATTCAGACGACAATTGAGATGGCACTTCAGCATGATGAGCTAAAAGACGAATTAATTAAATATATGAATGAACTTATACAAAAAGAAAATGTACATGTATAAAAGGTGAGGTGGGAGAGTATTGGCCTTAATGAAAGTATCAAGTGGAACTGTAAAAAAAGAAGGGTTACTTGCTGCTGAAGAGGTAAATCAAAGATGGTTGTATTTATTTATGAAGCGCTTAATGGACATAGTAGGAGCACTATGTGGTCTTATTTTTCTTTCGCCTATTTTTCTTATCGTTGCACTACTCATTAAGTTGGAAGATCCAAAAGGTCCAACTTTTTTTAAACAAGTTCGTGTTGGGAAAAATGAAAAAGAATTTGGTATGTATAAATTTCGTTCAATGGTAACGGATGCAGAAGAGAAACTAAAAGACTTATTGGAACACAATGAAGTATCCGGTGCGATGTTTAAAATGAAGGATGACCCTCGCGTAACGAAGATTGGAAAGTTTATTCGTAAAACAAGCATCGATGAATTACCGCAATTATTAAATGTTTTAAAAGGTGAGATGAGTTTGGTTGGACCGCGTCCGCCGCTTCCAAGAGAAGTGAGGGAATATACTGCTTATGATAAGCAGAGATTACTTGTTACGCCTGGATGTACGGGGCTTTGGCAAGTGACGGAGAGAAATAGTGTTGGTTTTAAAGAGATGGTTGAGCTGGATTTAAAATATATCCAAAAACGAGGGGTTAGCTATGATTTGAAAATTATCTTTAAAACTATTCAAGTCATGATTAAATCTAATGGAGCATCTTAGTAGTTGAATTCATAGAAAAAGAGGTTGAACAAGCAATGGATAAAAAGATTTGCGTAATGGGATTAGGTTATATCGGTTTACCAACAGCAAGCCTACTTGCAACAAAAGGATTTCAAGTACATGGTGTAGATGTAAATGAAAAAGCAGTTGAAATGATTAGTAGCGGAAAAGTACATATTTATGAACCAGATTTAGATATTTTAGTAAAAGCAGCTGTACAGAGCGGAAAATTAAAGGCAGATACAGCTCCTGTAGAGGCTGATATTTTTATTTTAGCAGTACCAACACCATTTAAGGATGAGCATAAACCAGATTTAACGTATGTACAAGCTGCAGCAAAAACAATCGCACCTGTTGTAAAGAATGGGGATATTGTTATTCTTGAATCTACGAGTCCAATTGGAACAACTGAAAAAGTTGCTGAATGGATTTTAGAAGAGCGTCCAGATTTAACGACTTCTGAAGAACTGCATGGTGAAAAAGGAAGAATCTATGTTTCACATTGCCCGGAACGTGTACTACCTGGACATATCTTAAAAGAATTAGTAGAAAATGATCGTATTATTGGTGGTTTAGATCGTGAATCTACAAAACGTACAGTAGAATTTTATAAACAATTTGTAAAAGGTAAAATTCTTGATACAAATGCAAGAACAGCAGAAATGGCAAAGCTAACGGAGAACTCATTCCGCGATGTGAATATTGCATTTGCAAACGAATTATCATTAATATGTGATAAATTAAATATCAATGTTTGGGAACTTATTCGTTTGGCAAACCGTCATCCTCGTGTGAATATTTTACAACCAGGTCCTGGTGTTGGAGGACATTGTATTGCGGTTGATCCTTGGTTTATTGTGGATGCTGCTCCAGAAGAAGCAAAATTAATTCATACGGCGAGAAATGTGAATGATTATAAACCGATGTACGTGGTTGAAAAAGTAAAAGAAAAAGCAGATCGATTTAAAAATCCTGTTATTGCTTGCTTAGGATTATCGTTTAAAGCAAATATTGATGATTTACGTGAAAGTCCTGCTGTTGAAATTGTAGAGAAATTAGTTGAAATGGAAGTAGGATCTTTACGAATTGCGGAACCGCATATTAAAGAATTACCTCAATCATTAAATAGCAAAGAAATTGTACTTGTATCTACAGAGCAAGCGATTAGTGAGGCAGATATTGTTTTACTCTTAGTTGATCATGAAAGTTTTCAAGATATTGAGCATGATTTGTTAAAAGAAAAGGTAGTAGTAGATACTAGAGGTATACTGTGATTAGAATGGATGGATTTATTAAATGAATTCTATGAATTTATATGATAGAAAATTGATTTTTTTTCTTATAATTGTATGCTTTTTGGTTGGGATTATAAGTAGTTTATTATCTTGGGGAGCTTTACTTTTTTCATTTTTAATTTACTTACTTATTTTATGTGTAAGGGCCCCGCTAAAAGTAATGGTCGTAGTAATTGGTATATGGAGTATTTTACAGGGGTTTTTAGCTGCAATTAGTGTTGGGGGATATCCAGTTTCGCAGTTGTTTCCAGCTTTTTTATTACTAACTTTAAGTTTAGCTATAATTTTAAGAAATAAAAGTGATAATTATTTACTAAGTTTATCATTACTGTATCTTTTGATGGTGATTTGGAGCTTTATAGGGATTTTTTATAGTAAATATTTAGATGATGCTATCGTTTCTTATTTAAGACTATTTGTAGGTTGGTTACTTTTTTATTATTTTGCAACTACAATTACAAATAAAAAAAATAATGATATGTTATGTAAAATCTTGGTTATTTGTGGAGCTTTTTCTGGGATATTAACATGTATTGAGTTAATATTGTATGAAAAATTTGGGATAACAGCTATTGCTGGCTTTAGCATAGTTAGTGAATACTATGGAGGGGTCTATAGACCTAGTGGTGGTTTTGGTGGTCCAGTTGCTAGTGCAATATCACTTTTTCCTTTGTATATAATGTCTGTATATAAGTACAGTAATACTAAAAATAAAGTATATTTAATAACGAGCCTTTCTATAGTAATTGGAATATGTTCTACGTTAACAAGAACAGTAATTATAGCTTTAATTATCACGATTTTGTTACAAGCTGTTTATTATTCTTGGAAAAAGAGATCGTTTATTCCATTGTTAGGAACACTATTTGCGGCATTAATAGTATTATGTGGAGTACTGACCTTTGCCGGGGATATAGTTGCGGAAAGAACTGTTGATTTTGTTGATACCTCCAGTTCTGATACTTTCGGAGGCGGAAGATTAGGTATTTGGTATAGTATTGTGGAAGGGATCAAGGTTGAAGGGACTTGGATTCAAAATATTATAGGCTATGGTATAAGTAATTCAAGATATTTTGTGTATAAGTATTCAATTTTTGGTCTGGAGGATTATACTCATAATGACTATTTAGACACATTTTTATCTAATGGTTTAATTGGTTTAGCATTATTATTAGTGTTTATTATAAGGATTAATTATTTATTGTTTAGAACTAAAAAATATAGATTTACTTTATTTTTTGCTATCCCAGTATTGGTTCATGTAACAGTAATTATGATGATTTCTAACACGCAGTATTCAGCAGGACCTAGATGGATATTTTTAATTGCTTTGGTTTACATGTTAAAAGAAATACAATTTAATAAAGAGGCAGATTAATTTTTATACATCCCTCATGTTAGTGAGGGATGTACTTTTTTACATGAAAACTGCTCATAAAAGAAGAGGAATTTTTTGAGTAATTATATAATTTCTAGTGGATTTTAACTTGAAAAGTATTTTAACTTAGAATGTTTTGTATATGTGTAGTTATTTATCTGAAAGCTATAATAGGAAAAGATCCTTTAATCAGATTGCAATTTACTATATATAGGCAATCTAATAAACTATATCTATCTGTCACTGATAATCTCGCTATCTTTATTAAAGAGGAGATAAGTATATTTCAGTATTATAATTTGAAAGATAGATTTATAATAAAGAACCTTTTAATAGAAGAGGAGATTTTATATTAATGAGTAGTAAAAAAGATATTATTATGATTGGTCCTTCCCCATTTAATAGGGGAGGTATTTCTTCTGTAATTCAATCTCTGTTAGAATTGGATAGTATTTCTAATAGGGCGTTTCTTGTATCTTCATATACGGAAGGAAATAAATTTCAAAAGGTTTTAGCTTTCTTGAGAGGAATAGTCCAATGTTTATTTATATTGATTTTTAATAGGCAGGTAAAAATAATGCATATTCATACTGCTTCTCGAGGGAGCTTCTTTCGTAAAAGAATATTTGTCAAAATGGGTAAATGGTTTGGAAAAAAAATCATATTACATATGCATGGTGCGGAATTTATGATTTTTTACCAAGAGAGTAATGAAAATACAAGAAATAAAATACAAAAAACGTTAGAAACAGTAGATGTAATTATAACACTTTCCCAAAAATGGAAATCGGATATTGATACTATTACAAATAACTCTAATGTGATGGTGATATATAATGCTATCAATAGTTCAAAATTTAATCTATCGGAACTTAATGAACTAAATATTTTGTTTATGGGAAGAGTTGGAACTAGAAAAGGAATTTATGATTTAGTGGATATAATGCCAGAAATTTCAAAGGAATATCCGAATGTTAAATTACATATTGCTGGCGATGGGGACTTAGTAACTTTAAATAAAAAGATTGAAGAATTCAATCTCAATAAGAATACTCAAATCCATGGTTGGATTGATTATAATCAGAAAATGAAGCTTTTAGAAGAATCATCTATATTTATATTACCCTCTTATAATGAGGGATTACCGGTATCAATTCTTGAAGCAATGGCTGCGGGTTTGCCTGTTATTTCCACTAATATTGGTGGGATTCCTGAACAAATAATCAATGGTCTTAATGGCTTTATTATTAAGCCAGGAGATAAAAAATGTTTATTAACACATATTAAATATTTGTTGCAGGATAATAATATAAGGCAGGAGTTTGGGAAGGAAGCGAGGCATAAGGTAGAAGAATCTTTTAGCTTAAATGTAATAGGAAAAGAAATATCTAGTGTTTATGAAAGTTTAATTTAGTTTTTAGAAAGAGGATTTTATGAAGAGTACATTTATAAAAAGTACATTAATTGTAATAATATTTACATTCCTTAGTAAGATTTCTGGATTCGGTGTAGATACGCTATTAGCATATACATATGGTCCTTCTTTTTATAGTGATCTTTATGTTTTTCTTATTTCTATAGTGACTCTTATATTTATTTCAGTAGGGGGGGCTGTAAGCACAACCTTTAGCCCCATACTTTCAGAGTTAATAGTTAAAGGTTCAAGAAAAGAACAGAATAAGTTTATTAGTAATACATTAAATGTATTTATATTATTGTTAATATGTATGTGTTTAATGTGTTTTTTCTTTGCTAAACAGATCATAGAAGTATTAGCACCAGGGTTTGTTACAAATTATTCTATACCTCAATTGAAGATTGCCATAAACTCCGTTAAGATGACGTCGTTTATCTTGATTTTAATAGGGATTCAAAGTATCCTAGTTGGCGTATTAAATTGTTATAAAAGCTTTAGAGCAGCTTCAAGTGTTAGCATCTATAGCAATATAACGTTAATCATTTTTCTTTTCTTCTTTCATAATAAATTAGGCCAATATGGAATCGTGTATGCGATAGCGATAGGTTATTTTATTTCTATCATTTCGTTATTACCATTTATAAAAAAAACAGGTTTTAAGTATGAATGGTTTTTATCGTTTGAAGATAAAAAATTTAGAGAGATGTGTAAAAGAGTAGGTCCCGTCTTTTTAGGTTCCTCAGTGTTACAGATTAATTTGATAATCGATAGTATGTTAGCAAGTACAATAGGATCTGGGGCGTTGTCGATATTAAATTATGCTTCTAAGTTAAATGTTCTAATAACACATGTAATTGGATTGGCAATTGCAACAGTTGCATTTCCTACATTATCAGAACTGGCAGCACGTAAAAATACAGTAGAGTTCACGAATGTATTAAAAAGAGTAGTTAATATGACTTGTATTATTATTGTTCCAGTTACACTAATAATAGTCTCGTTGAAGGAACCTATTATTAGTATATTGTTCGAAAGAGGCCAATTTAAACATGAAGATACTGTTAAAACAGCTGAGATTTTATTCTTCTATAGTCCTGCTATGATATTTATTACACTAAGAGAAGTCTATAATAGAGCTTTTTATTCATTATATGATACTAAAACACCAATGATGATTTCTATTTTTGGAGTAATAATTAATATAGGATTAAAGCTTTTACTATTAAAATATCTTTCATTGGCAGGGATAGCATTGGCAACATCTATCAGTGTTGTACTGGTTACAATATTACAAATGTTTTATTTGAAAAAGAAAGAAATATTTTTGACTGGTGTTATCAATGTTTTTCTGAAAATCCTTATAATAGGATTAATAATGTATATGTTGGTAGGGTATTCGTATTCTTTTCTTAGTAGTTGGCTAGCCTTCAATACAATTGGAAAAATAGTTAATATGACTATTAGTTCGATAATAGGCATACTTATATATGTGGCTAGTTTGGTTCTATTTAAAATACTGAATATTAAAGATTTTAAATTATATTTTAAAAGAAATTAATAAAAAGAACGAGGGATATTTATTTTATTAAGAATATTGTTAAAAATCAGGGGAGTTAAAGGTCTAAGAACAGTCAGTTATTATTTAATGAAAATAATTGGTTTAGAAATACCTAAGAGTGTAAAAATAGGAAATAATGTTCGATTTGAGCACTGGGGATATGGTGTTGTTCTACATCCAAATACAATTATAGAAGATAATGTAAAAATATATCAAGGTGTAACAACGGGTAGGGCTGACATATATAATTCTTTTGAAAATAGTAATATGGAAAAAATAGTTATAAAAGATGGAGCTATTTTATGTGCAGGCTGTAAGATTATTTGTAAAGATGGAGTTTTAGAAATCGGAAGGGATACTATCATTGGTGCTAATGCAGTTTTGTTAGCTAGTACAGGCCCAAATGAAGTCTGGGGAGGAATACCAGCTAAAAAGTTAAAATGATAATAAAAGACTGTAGAGGATGAATGAAAATGAAAAAACTTAGTTGGTATTGTAATAGACTAAAAGCAATGTCACCTGCTGAAATTCCATATAGGTGTATTCAATTATCTAAGAAGCGATATGGGAAACTAAGATATAGTGGTAATATCTCAGTTCTAGATTTGAAAAATAATCTTAATTTATCTGATACAGGTATCAATGAAGTTAATAAGAGGTTAGAGCTTCTATATTATAAGGAGTTTTCTAATCCTATTTCTAATGAGGACACTTATAAAGTATTTAATGAAAGTATAAATATACTTAAAGAGATAGACTGGCATAAAGGATCGAATGGCTCACAGTGGAATTCTGAAAGTTTTTCTACAGATATAGCGTTCCGAAATTCTGATAAGGGAGAAATTCGATATACATGGGAGGTAAATAGACATTTATTTTTCCCACAGTTAGCCCTTTTATACAAAAAAACAGGAGAAGAAAAGTATTTACATGCTCTAGAAAAACATTTTTATGATTGGATCGAAAAGAATCCATTTTATAAAGGTGTTAATTGGTCATCCGCTATGGAAATAGCTATTAGAGCATATCAATGGATACTGACCTATGCTGTTTTAAAGGAAGAGAAATCAAAGTTTACCAAAGACTTATTAGTTGGAACTATTAATTCAATAAATTATGTTATGAATAATTTATCAAAATACTCTTCTGCAAATAATCATTTAATTTTAGAAGTAGCAATAGGTTCGATTATAGGGTTTATTGTAGAACCTATTTATACACAAAGTTGGTTCAAACAAGGATATAGTATTTTAGATAAGGAAATCCCTAAGCAAGTATATGATGATGGAGTGAATAAAGAACAAGCAGTCCATTATCATGCTTTTGTATTGGATATGTTACTCCAATATAATTTGATCCTTCGAAAAAAGGGAGATTCTCCATTACATGAGTTAACATTACATAAAATGGTTGAATTTTTAGGTTATTTATATAAAGGTGGATCTGTCTCTGAAATAGGCGATAGTGATGATGCAAAGATTATTTGCTTTGGTGGGTATACAAACTACTATAAATATTTATTACAGTTAGCTTCTTTTTATTTTAAAAAGGAGTTTATTTTGTTAGAGAAAATATATCCTGAGATTGAATTTTTACTAGGGGATATACAACAAATTAGATTAGAAAAATTTCCATATAAGAAAATAGCTTTATTTAAAGAGGGCGGGTATTCTATCGTCAATTGTAGAGAAGCATTTTTAATTTTTGATACGGGTACTTTAGGATTTGGTGGAATTGCTGCACATGGTCATGCAGATGCATTAAGCATTGTATATCATCATAAAAATAAACCAGTGTTAGTAGACCCAGGTACATATATTTACAATATAGAATCTAAATGGAGAGATTATTTTAGAAGCACGAGTACACACAATACTTTAAGTTTGTTAGGAAAGAATCAATCTGAAATTCAAGGTCCTTTCTTATGGGGGAAAAAAGCTCATGCTACTTTACAGAAGTTTGAGGAGTTTGAAGAGGGAGTACTATTAGTAGGACAACAGGATGGTTATAACCCCTCTATTCATAAAAGAGGGGTCTATTACTTGGAGAAACATGATTTATTAATAATTGCAGATCAATTTAATGAAGAGGCAAATATAAATTATACGTTTGATCCTCTTGTTCAAGTGAAACAACAAACGTCAAATAGAGTAGTAATTAATAATGAATTATATGTACATACCACATCTAGTCTACAAATTGTAGAAAAGTATGTATCACAGAAATTCATGGAAAAAGTTAAATCTTCAGGGTTATTAATAAAACATGATTTCCTAAAGAATCCAGTGCATTATACTGTTATTTCACCATCTTCATTTGAAATTCATGATAATAGGATAAAAATAAATACTGAAGAGATAAATCTACAGAAAATATTAGGAGAGTAATACGTTGAATACAGTAAAATTATTTAATTGTGATGTTGCCTGTTTAAATTTAAATGAAACATTAGAACAAATAGAGCGGGTTATTAATACTAAAAGTTATACTCAACATGTTGTAATTAATGCGGGAAAAGTAGTTTTAATGCAGGATAATGAGGAACTTAGAAAAATTGTTCAAGGATGTAAATTTACAAATGCAGATGGCCAATCAATTGTATGGGCAGCAAAACTTTTAGGGAAACCGCTTCCTGAGCGAGTTACTGGTATAGATATTATGGAAGAACTCGTTAAAAAGTCAGCTGAAAAAGGTTATAGAATATTCTTCTTTGGAGCAAAAGAAGAAGTAGTTACGAAAACAGTAGAACATTACCAGGCATTTTATCCTGACCTACAGGTAGCAGGGTATAGAAATGGCTATTTTAAAGAAGCTGAAGAGCAAGAAGTAGTAGCACAAATTAAAAACTCCAAAGCGGATATTTTATTTGTTGCATTCAGTTCGCCTGCTAAAGAATATTTTTTAAATAAATATGGGCCAGATCTAAACACTCCTTTTTGTATGGGAGTAGGGGGAAGTTTTGACGTAGTAGCTGGTGTTACAGAAAGAGCTCCTTTATGGATGCAAAAATCTGGGCTTGAATGGTTTTATAGGTTTATTCAAGAACCAAGGCGTATGTGGAAAAGATATCTTATAGGAAATTCTAGATTCTTATTGTTACTATTGAAAGAATGGAAAAACAAAGGTAGATAGAGAATAAGTCAGACTTTATAGAAGGGTAGGTGACTTACTAAATGATAAGTCAAATAAAAAACAACAAATTTTTATACTCAACAATTATAAAAATAACAAATCGAATACCAAAAAAGTTTTTTTATCCCAAGAGCTATTTTGAGGTTCAAGATTTATTGAAGAGACAAGATAACGGAGATCATTTAGCAAGTATTCTTAATAAAAAGTTAGCAGGTATCTTAAAAGAATCATTACAAAATGTTCCCTTTTATAAAGAACTAAATTTGGATATACCGATATCAGGAATCGATGCTAGTAATGCTCAAGAGGTACTTCGTAAATTCCCTATTATTTCAAAAAATACTGTCATGAAACAGCCAGAAAAATTTTTAAATCAAAAGTTTACAAACCAAAAGCTAATCACTAGAACAAGTGGTGGTTCCACGGGACGAGGAATTAAAGTTTGTAATACTTTAGAGGAAATATTAATTGAGAGAGCTTTTTATGACTATGAATGGGGAAAGTTTGGGTATAAGCCTACGTCAAAAGTGGTTAGAATTGGAGCGGATGGTATAAAAAAAGAATCGGACTCACCGTTTAGTTATCAAGGAGACAGACTTTTAATTTCACCTTATCATTTGAATAAAAAATGGATTGAGAGTATTTATGAACAAGTTAAGAATTTTAATGTGGAATATTTTCATGCATATCCGTCTTCTTTGATGTATTTATTGCAATATATGAATGAAGAACAGTTAGACTTGAAAAGTTTAAAAGGAATATTTATTGCTTCGGAGTATGTTGATAAATCAATTTTAATTTTAATAAAACAAATATTCGGTGAAAGAGTCGGAATTAATTTTGGCTATGGTCTCACTGAGAGAACAAATTTGGCATGGGGTATACTTAAAGATACGACTATTAGTTATAAATGTGAAAAAGTATATGGCTTTAGTGAAAATTATATTCGCGAAGATGGTTATAAAGAGCTAGTAGGTACATCGTATTGGAATTATGTAATGCCCTTAATTCGATATAGAACGGAGGATTTAGGGGAAATTGAAAATGGGTATATAAAGAACTTAGAAGGAAGAGCCCAAGAGTTCCTAGTAACAAAAACAGGTGCCAAAATACCAGGTTTTTCTATATCAATTGATCAATTTGTATGGAAATATGTTGAAGTATTTCAGGTTGTTCAAAATGAAGCAGGGAAAATCGAGTTTCATATCTTTAAAAAGGATAATTATAATTCTGATATTGAAGAGAAAATTATGGAATCACAAAAAGAAAAATGGGGAGAATTTTTTGATATCCGTATTAAGTATATATCTGAAGTACACAAAACCAAATCTGGTAAGACAAAACTTATAATTAATAATCTAAATAAAGGTGTGGAAAAGATATGAGAATAACTGTAGTTGGAGCTGGTAATGGTGGATCAGCAGTTGCGGCTGATTTAACTCTTAAGGGTCATGAAGTTACTTTATTGAAAACATCTAAAGGTATTCACAATGAGCATTTTGCTACTATATTAAATAATGGATATAGAATTTCATTAATTAGAAATGGTGTTAAGAAAATTGCACAACTAAAGTTGATTACTACAGATTTTCAAACAGCTTTTAAGGATAGTGAATTAGCAATTATTTTTATTCAGACCAACTATCATGAAGAAGTAGCAAAAAGAATTGCGCCGTACTTAACGGATCAAATAGTAATGCTACAACCAGGGTATTTGGGTACTATGTATTTTAAAAAATATAATCATTCAACAGCAATTAGTTATGTAGAAGCGGAAAGTTCTCCAATAGATTGTCGAATAACTAAGCCAGGTGAAGTTACTGTTTTATTTGAGAATGTAAAAAATCCTGTTGGGGTATATCCTTCTAACAGATTGAAGGAAGTTTTATCAAAACTAAGTACTTTAGGATATAATTTTGAAGGAATAAATTCTATTATTGAAAGTGCTCTTCATAATCCCAATTTAATAGTACATACGCTTGGAGCAATAATGAGTATCCCACGTATTGAATATACAAATGGTGATTATTGGATGTATAGGGAAGTTTTTACGCCGTCTGTATGGAATTTAGTAGAGGGGCTTGATGGTGAAAAAATGCAGATTTTAGAACTGTTAGGCTTACCTCGTTTACCTTATGTAGAAGCATGTAAAAAAAGAAACTCTACTAATTTAAGTGAAGATGCTAAAGATGTATTTTTTGATTATGCACACAATCATTCACCTAAGGGACCGGATGAAGTACAGTCTAGATATATTACAGAAGATGTACCAGAGGGATTAGTATTATTGGAATCGTTAGGAGAGTACTTTAATATTCCAACACCTGTATGTACATCTTTAATTCATCTAGCTTCAAGTGCCTTAAAAATTGATTTTAGAGCTAATGGAAGAACTATTCAAAAATTAGGTGAAAACGAGTTTAAAGAATTATTAAGTGAACATAAGGAAGTACATTTGGCTAATGTATAAATATATTAAAATTTTTAAGAGAATTAAATTTAAACAGAAATAGTTTAATAATCTTAAAACATTATAATATGATATATTTAATTTAAGAAATTTCTATAAAAAGGAGAAACAACCATGAATTTCAAAAGTATCATGAAAAAAGGTTCACTAGCCGCTGCGCTTAGCCTTAGTTTAACAGCATTCGCTGCACCGGCTGCACATGCAGATACGAATGAAAAAGAAGCTTCACAAAAGCTAGTAAATGCATTAGAAACATTAAATCTTGATCATGTGGACTACTTATATGCGTATTTACAAAAGACGAGCTTAACTGATCAAGAGCAAGCTCAAATTAATGCAAATGCAGCAAGGGTTAGTGAAATCCTTTCAAGTGCAACAAATGTAATGAGCTTAAAAACTGAGCAAAAAGTAGAAATGCTTCGTTTATTCTTAGACAGTGTGAAACTTGCTCATTTACAAGTAGAACTTGTAGAGGAAAGTGGAAAGTCTGTAGATCTTTTAAACTATACAATTAATAAAGATAATAACTTATTAATTCAATTAAAAGATTTAGATGGAAAGTTACTTGCGACAATTAACCCAACGAGAGAAATGGTACAAGCAGCTAACTTTAAAAACCTAGTAAATTCATTGAAGGTTGCGATGGAAGCAAAGCGTGAGTTAAATGCAACTGGTCACTTTGTTCCAATGCCAAATGCTGAAATGCCAAACACAGCATCTAATGAACAAACGTATATGTTAATAGGTGGCTTAATTGTACTTCTAGGTGCAGCTGCGCTAGTTCCAGCAGTACGATTAGCTCGTAAAGTAGAACAAGCGTAATACGCCCTATGGAAAAGCGAAAGAAAGTACATAAGCGTAAGTCAAAATGGAGATGGGTAATCATCGGGATTCCTGTTTCCATTATTTTGTTAGGCCTTGGGATTATTGCTTTTTTCGGGTGGGAACTTACAAAGCAAACAACATTGTTAGCTCATACAGTTGTTACACCGTATAAGCCTGCAGAGGCTGAAAAAGAGTTTAAACAAATTTGGTCTAAAATTCCTGATCCAGGAGAGAAGCTTGGTGAATTGAAGTTCCCTTCTCTTTCTTATGAAGTTCCTGTTGTAGAAGGAACACAACCGAAAGAGTTGAAATCAGGAGTTGGACATTTTGCTGGGAGTATGTTGCCGGGACAAGGCGGAAATGTTGTGTTAAGCGGACACCGGAATACGAGTTTTCGTAAGCTGGAAGATGTGAAGAAGGGTGATCAAATCAAATTTGCAACGCCGTATGGTGAGTTTGTTTATGAAATAACAGATTTCAAAATTACGGGAGCGAAGGATGAGAACATTATCGTACCAACAGATTATGAGACGTTAACGTTAACGACATGTTATCCGTTTGAGTATATTGGTGATGCTCCAGATCGTTTTGTAGTGTATACGAAGCTTGTGTCTAAGCCGGATTTAGAAAAACAATCTTAGTTTGAAGAAGAAAGCCCGATTGTCGTTTGTACAATGGGGCTTTTTTAATGTAAAATTAAAAATATGGGATATATGGATATAATGTTTTGGAACTAGCTCTGTATGGAGTTCGGAAAAATAAGTAATGAAAATCTAATACATAAGAAGTAAATAATTCTAGGAGGTTTTCATCATGGCAATACTTGTAACAGGTGGAGCAGGATATATTGGTAGTCATACATGTGTGGAATTATTGAATAGTGGTTATGAAATTATAGTAGTTGATAACCTTTCTAATAGTTCAGTAGAATCGTTAAATCGAGTAAAAGAAATAACAGGAAAACAATTTAAATTCTATAAAGAAGATCTTTTGAATCACGAAGCGATTGATGCGATTTTTGAAGAAAATACAATTGAAGCAGTGATTCATTTTGCTGGTTTCAAAGCGGTAGGTGAATCAGTAGCACTTCCGCTTGCTTATTATCACAACAACATTACGAGTACGTTAGTCTTATGCGATGTTATGCAGCAGAACAATGTGAAGAAAATGATTTTCAGTTCATCTGCAACGGTATATGGTATTCCCGAAACATCACCAATAACGGAAGAATTTCCTTTAAGTGCAACGAATCCGTATGGTCAGACAAAGTTGATGATTGAACAAATTATGCGTGATGTAGCTGTAGCTGATTCTGAGTGGAGTATTGCATTACTGCGTTATTTCAATCCGTTTGGTGCACATGCAAGTGGACGTATTGGAGAGGACCCAAATGGAATTCCCAATAACTTAATGCCATATGTAACGCAAGTAGCAGTTGGTAAGCTAAAAGAATTAAGTGTATTTGGTAATGACTATCCAACAAAAGATGGTACAGGTATCCGCGATTACATTCACGTTGTTGATCTTGCGAACGGACATGTGAAGGCTCTTGAAAAGGTATTACATACAACAGGTGTAGATGCATATAATCTCGGTACAGGTACTGGTTATAGTGTACTAGAAATGGTAAAAGCATTCGAAAAAGTTTCAGGAAAGGTCGTTCCATATAAAATTACAGAGCGCCGTCCTGGAGACGTTGCTGTCTGTTTTGCGGAGGCATCTAAAGCGAAATGTGAATTAGGATGGGAAGCAAAACGTGGGCTTGAAGAAATGTGCGCGGACTCATGGAAGTGGCAGTCGAATAATAAGAATGGCTACCAAGAAGCCGAACTTATTAAATGAATGTGATCTTATTAATGTTTCCTTTATGACTTGTTAGATATATAATAATTTTTTTGAAGAAATAATGTGAATGTGAAACACCTCGTCTTATCCTATGTTGGATAAGGCGAGGTGTTTTTGTGTATAGGTAAGGTATCTAATGAGGAAATATATAGGTTAAGTGTTAGATGTGAAATTAAGCATCATTTGATGAATAACTCTAGTTCCATGTATAATGAATTTGGTACTTTATTCTTTAATAAACCTATATAGCTGATTTAAGAAAGAAGGTTACAGTAATGAAGAAATTTCTATTTTGGATACTTGGTATTATTGTTGTTCTTCTAATAGCAGGAGGCGGTTATGCGTATTATCTATACTCATCCGTTTCGGGAACAATAGATAAAGTGTATAGCCCGCTAGACCGAGATCATTCTACAAAACGCTCTACTGATGTGAAGTTAGGAAATAAACAACCTGTTTCTATTTTATTATTAGGGGCAGATGAACGCGGGGCAGATAAAGGTCGTTCGGATACGATTATGTTATTAACGTTAAATCCGAAAGATAGTTCAATGAAGATGGTAAGTATTCCTCGTGATACATATACGGAGATTGTTGGGAAAGGGAAGAAGGATAAAATCAATCATGCGTATGCATTTGGCGGAATTGATATGTCTGTGAAGACAGTTGAGAATTTCTTAGATATTCCGGTTGATTATTATATTGAAGTAAATATGGAAGGTTTCCGTGATATTGTAGACGCTGTTGGTGGAGTTGATGTGTATAATGATTTAGCATTTACACTTGAAGGTATGTCATTTGAGAAAGGTAATATTCATTTAAATGGCGAGCAGGCACTCAAGTATACACGTATGCGTAAGCAAGATGCACGTGGTGATTTCGGTCGTCAAATGCGTCAGCGTCAAGTACTTGAAGCGGTTATTAGTAAAGGCGCGAACATATCATCCATTACAAAAATGGGTACTATGTTAGACGCAGTTGGGAAAAACGTAAAAACAAATTTAAATCAGGATCAAATGTGGGATCTTCAAAGTAACTATAAAGCTGCGATGAATAAGAAAGAAGAGATTCAAATTCCTGGTGATGGTCGTAAGCAGAATGGTGTTTGGTACTATTTCGTGCCGGATAAAGATCGTCAAGACTTGTCTAATAAGTTAAAAGCTCATTTAGAGTTAACAAAATAGCATTGAGTATAATAAGAGGCCTAATTATCCTGCAAGGGAAATTGGGCCTTTTTGATGTATATACAGATGTGAAAACAATTATTGAACATGCGTGGAACTGGCATCAAAGCAAACCGCATGGATATGATAAGTAAAAATGATGTATTAAAGAGAGTGTATCGTCGTTCAACATATGTTCGACAATACACTCTCTTTTTGTATAAGATATTTGCTATACTAAAATGTACTGCGAAAGGAGGGTGATTATGAAAATACTTGTAGTCGATGATGAATCGAGCATTCGAAATTTAATTCGTATGCAACTAGAGATGGAAGGATATGAAGTGCTTACTGCAGCTGATGGAAATGAAGCTTTGCAAAGATGGGACGAGCAGCCGGATGTATTGATTTTAGATGTGATGCTTCCGGATACGGATGGTTATGAACTGCTTCGGTTGTTCAGGGAGAAGGATCGAGATATTCCTGTACTTATGTTAACAGCGAAGAGTCAAATGAATGATAAGTTGCTCGGACTTCAGCTTGGTGCGGATGATTATGTGACGAAGCCGTTTAATCATGCAGAGTTAATTCTCCGGGTGAAGAATATGGCCCGGCGCATGGCGAAGCAAGGGGGGCGTCAGCAAGAAGTGATTCGCACTGGTGAGCTCGTCATTTATCCGAAAGAGCGGAAAGTGTACGTGAATGAGAAGGAAATTGATTTAACGTACCGTGAGTTTAATTTATGCCAGTTGTTTGCTTCACATCCGCAGCGTGTGTTTATGCGTGATGAGCTATTAGAGAAAGTATGGGGTTTTGAATATACGGGAAATACGAGAGCGGTTGATATTATGGTGCAGCGCCTTCGGAAGAAGCTTGGAGCAAGCGGTGAAAGCATTAAGACGATTTATGGCGTTGGGTATAAGTTAGAGTGTTAAAAGGTGATAAGATGTCGTTAAAACGAAATATGGTATTGGGTATAGTAGGGTTATTGATTCCGATTTTGTTTCTTCTTTATACGGTGATTTACATTGCACTGGAAAAGAATATGTATCATAATGCGGCAGGTTCTTTAGAGAAGTTAAGTGTAGAGGCACAAATTTATACGATGAACTATTTAGAGAAGGAAGCGGATATGGAGACACTCGGACCGAACTTATTGCTCATTGCTTCTTATCTAGCAAAGCGGATGGACGTTCGTGTACAGATGATTGGGAAGAATGGGGATGTTGTTGCCGATACAGAAAAAGGAGCCTTGCTTCATAAGAATGTAGATATTGACCAGTCATTGCGAGGAAAGAAGGCATATGTGTTTGAAAATGGTGATCCAGCACCACTTCTTTTATTTTCGAGCCCGGTTTATTATGGAAGCGATGTCATCGGAGCGATTCGCTTTATTCATGAATTGCAAGATGAGAAAGAAGTTTTAACGAATGTAAGCTGGACATTTCTTATTACATCGATTTGTTTAGCAAGTGGCGGGATTTTCTTTGCAATCCGTTTAGCAAAGTCTCTTCATAAGCCAATTGATCAGTTAAGACAAATGGCAAAACGGCTCGCAAATGGGGATTACAAAAGTAAAATTGAGCTAAATGAGTATGTAGAAATTGCCCAGTTATCAGCGTCTTTCAATGCGATGGCTGATGCGATTGAACTGCATATAACGCAGTTAAAGGAAGAGAAAGAGAAGCAAAAGGATTTCTTAGACCGAATTACACATGAGCTGAAAACGCCGCTTACTGCGATTATTGGATATGTAGATTTAATTCCGAAACTGGAGTCTTCTCGGGATGTAGAGGAAAGTCTTCATTATGTTTCAATTGAAAGCCATCGTCTATTATCACTCGTTGAGGAATTGTTACAATCTTCGAAGTATGGAACGAGTACGTTTGAAGTCTCTCCGACGATTGTAGATATAAAGAAAATTGCGGAAGAAGCAATTTCAATTGTGAAGCCTCGTCTTCAGCAATATGAGATAGAAGTGATAAATGAATTAACAGAGGCACATGTTGTTGCTGATTTTGATAAGACGAAGCAGATTTTCTTAAATGTATTTGATAATGCGATTAAATATAGTGATGCTACGCAAATGAGGATGAATGTCGTTGTAAATGAAGAGGAAGCGAAAGTTCTCATCCATGATGATGGGATTGGTATGGATGAAGCGATACTTGCAGAATGGAATCGTTCCCCGAAAGGAAAAGTACTCTCTTCTAGTTATGGAAATGGATACGGTTTGTTCATTTGCCAGGAGATTATGAACAAGCAAGGCGGAAGCATGCGAATTGAAAGTAGTGAGGAAATGGGAACGATGATTGCTATCACATTTTTGCTACCAAGACGCATGGAAGATATAAAAAACTTGAAAGCGGTTAAATGATACATTTATGAAACAATTATGCGGTATTTTCGAAACAACGTTTTTTTATTGTGGAGGTAGGCAGAAATGAAAAGGCTATCATTTCAAATTCTCTTGTTTGTCTTTTGTACGATTGCTGCTCTTATTTTGTTTTATTGTTTAGAGAAGCAATTGTATAACCGCGTGACAACCTTGGATGACAAGCAGGTCGTTTTAGAAAGAGCAAGTGAATCTCTTCCTACTGAAGTGAGAGTAAGACATGAGAAGTGGGGAGAAGTAGTTGTAACAGATGAAGTTCGTCTACATGCGATTGTTGCATTCTTTGATAAGATTCGAATGGAACAAACAGAAGCGAAGGCACGCGAACAAGTATTTACTGGAGAAGTAACGTACTTGAATGGGCATAGGCGTACTTTTGCAGTAGGTGACTTGTTCCAGTACGGGGCAAATGTATACGGAAAGCAAGGCATGGATCCAATGATTTCCGCATTTCAAACGTATTTGCTGAGCTTGTATTATACGCCGGAGTCTATTAGCAATTTCTTTGCAGAGGCGAAGGAAGTCATAGTGCGGCAAGGCGATGTAGTGCGTACTACGAATCTTGCGCCAATACTTGATTCTATTCGGCAAGCGAAGCAAATTACAGACTACGGAGAAATTCAGAAATTGCTGCAATCACAGAAGGATCCAATCGTCTATATTACCGCTTATCAAAATGGTAAGCATGTGAAGAATGAACGCGAGGATATTTTAACGATTTCTGTATATCCTTCTTACTTTGTCGTTCAATACCTTGGCGATAATAATGGGAATGTGATGTATATGAAAGGCTCCCTAGCAAATCTATTTGTAAAGGAGAATGTTTCATGAGAAAGATAGCCTTTTTCTTCTTTTTGCTAGTAATTGGAGGAGCGATGTCTAGTTGCTCTCGAGATACTACCTCTATTAAATATAATAAAGATGGTCTTCCAAATTTAAAAGATCGCCACCTTATTGCGTATGTAGCAGCGCGTGAAGAAGTCGGTGAAGCGCTTTTATCATCGTTTTGTAAATCACGTGGGTGCACGTATGAATTTATTCGTCTTTCTACAGAAGAGATTCTTAGGAGAGTAGAAGGAGAAGCAGGAAACCCGAAGGCGGATATTATCATCGGTGGCACAGTAGATGCACATCAAATGATGAAGCAAAAAGACTTA
Source organism: Bacillus sp. XF8 (assembly GCF_017498755.1). NCBI lineage: Bacteria > Bacillati > Bacillota > Bacilli > Caryophanales > Bacillaceae > Bacillus > Bacillus sp. XF8. Next base: position 94,165 of record NZ_JAGDQK010000012.1, read on the forward strand.
TCGATTCCTGTTACAAGTAAGCATGCAACTAGCATTTCAAAAACTGTTAAAGACAAGGATCGTTTTTGGTATGGCTATGAAGTGGAACAGCTTGCCATCGCTATAAATAAAGAGCGGTGGAAGCAGGAAATAGAGCCGCTTGGTCTTTCCTACCCATCAGAGTGGAAAGACTTATTAAACCCTGCATATGCCGGAAAGATTGTCATGCCTGACCCAAATATATCAGGAACAGCATATACGTTTTTTGGATCGCTTATTGATATGTTCGGCGAAGAAGAGGCTAAAGGTTATGTAAAGAGTCTTGCTAGGCAAGTGGCAGAAGTAACGATGAATGGTTACATGCCTGCAGAGTATGTTGCGAGCGGTGAATATATGATCGGTATTAATTTTATGGGAGATCAACGGATGCTTCAAAAACAAGGCTTTCCGATGGTAAGCAAAGTTCCAGCGCAGACAGGATTATCTGTCAATGCGATTTCGAAACTGAAACATGCACCGAGTGGTATTGTAGCGGATTTATTTATTGATTATTGTCTATCAGAAGAAGCGGGGCATATTTTAGAAAAGGTTTCGTTTGGCGTACCAACGATGCTTGCGAAGAACGAGAAAGAAATAGAAGGTCAGCCTGTTAGAAGAACAAATAAGGATATATCAAATAGTGGGGTTATCGAGATATGGAATAGACAACGTCTCTCTCAGAAATAAGAAAAGGAGAAGAGATGGTATGTTTAAGTGGTTGAAACCAGCACCAGCTATAGAAAGATTGCCAGCGAATATGATTGATAAAGTATACAGACTCCTTCGTATTCGTATGTTAATCGGTATTTCAGTTGGATATGCAGCGTATTATTTAGTTCGTAGTAACTTTACGTTATCTAGTACGTATTTAATGAAAGAATACGGTTTTAGTACAACGGAAATTGGTTTATTAGGTTCCGTTGTGGCGATTGTGTATGGACTAAGTAAGTTCTTTATGGGAAATTTATCAGATAAAGCGTATGCTCAGCGTTTTATTGCGGTTGGTTTATTCTTATCGGCAATTATAAATATTTGTTTTGGTTTTGCATCTTCATTTGGAATGATTTTAACATTATTAGTTTTCAATAATATTTTTCAAGGAATGGGGGCACCGCCTTGTAGTACCGTAATGACAAAGTGGTTCTCGAAAAAAGAGCGTGGTACAAAAACAGGACTTTGGAATATTTCACATAACGTCGGCGGAATGCTTGTACCACCACTTGTTGGTATTGGTGTAGGTATTTTCGGTGAAAGTCATTGGCAAGCCGGCGTGTTTATCTTCCCGGCGATAATTGCAATGGTAATTTCAGTTCTTATGTGGGTGAATGCAAAGGATACACCAGAATCTGTCGGTCTTCCACCAATTGAAGAATATCGTAATGACTATGAAAATCTTGAAAAAGCAGACAATGCAAACAAAATGTCACCAAAAGAAATTTTGATGAAATATGTAGTGAAAAACAAATTTGTTTGGTACTTATGTATTGCGAACGCATTTGTTTACTTAATTCGTTTCGGTGTTATTAACTGGGTACCAATTTACTTAACAACTGTTAAAGGATTTACGCAAGCACAGTCACATGCAGCGTACTCTATTTTTGAAGGAATGGCGATTCCAAGTTCCTTAATCGTTGGTTTCTTAAGTGATAAATTATTTAAAGGAAAACGTATGCCATTATGTGTTATCAGTATGGTAGGTGTTGTTATTGGAACGTTTGTATATTGGCAAGCCACTAGCGTACTTGTTGTGAGTATTGCGGTTTCTATCATTGGTTGTTTAATTTATGTACCTCAGTTCCTAATTGGTTTAAGTGCAATGGAATTAGTGCCGAAATTTGCAGTAGGTACAACAGTTGGTATGTGTGGTCTATTCGCTTATGTAGGAGGAAGCCTTACAGCAAACCTAATCATTGGATTTATGGTTGATAGCTCTGGTTGGGATGGTTGCTTCATCTTACTATTAGCAGGTGGTATTTTATCAACATTATTCCTATTGATCGTTCAACGTGGACACGAGAGAAAAGGTCCTGAAGGTAAAATTGCATAATAGTCTATGGAAGGAGAATCTATCAATTGATAGGTTCTCTTTTTTAATCAAATGTTTGTGTAAACAGTAGAATGAAATTATTTATCCATCATATATAGAAACTTAACATTTATTTTACAATATCTTCAAACGGAAATGTTAAAATTTAGAAGAAATTAGCAAGGCAAATTAATATGTATAAAGGAGATGCTGAAAAGTGGGAATTTTTGTATCAGAAGTAGAAACATTTTTATTCTGTTCCGCAACAGTCACACAGCAAGATTGTACATTTGATTTTGTCGTTCGTAGTACGCCGATAGGGATTGGGATTTGTTTAGTAGAAGATTATGAAGTGGAGTGGCTTCCGATGAGAGTCGAAACATATTTGAAAGTGAACGGAAGTATGTTTCCAGATGAAGGGGCAAAAGAGGAATTTCGCAAACAGTTAAATAGTGAAACTGGCTGGATGTTGGACAAGCAAGGTGATAACCCAGATGGTATTGTTCAAAGGGCAATGCGAACTGATGAATATGCAGCATTTCAAACGGTAGAAAAGAATATTCCGCGTGAGATGAGGAAAGACGTGACAACTCTTCCGTTAGAGTATGATTTGGATCAAGCAAAGTCGAGTACTTGGAGGAAACGTCCAAACCGCCTTATGTAAGGCGGTTTTTTTAGAACTTATAGTATGAAAGCTACCATCTTTTCATATATCTTTTAGGTTTCTTAAAACTTGCTTAAAAGATAAGTAGTTATATTTCTAAACATTGGTATTTTTGTTACAATATAAGTGATGGTGTAAAACTTTGTAAAGAAAGCGTAATAATGTAAAAATATATATAAATCCATTTTGATTTTTCAGCGTATAAGTCGCTACTAAGAAGGAGAAAGGTGACTTGCACCCGTTGGCTTTCTCTGTTTGAACTTCGCATGGGGCCGGAAGAAGATTTGACTGCTTCTATGCATGACCGAATGTTCTCTCCCGCCTAAAAGGAAAGGGTTTATGTCAGTTTTTTAATTTGGATTTATATAATTACATTTCTCTGAAAGTTTTATACAATTAAATAATCATTATATAAAGATATAGAAGGAGCGAGAATATGTTACCAAATACCGTTCGTACTCCAAACAAAAAGAAGAAATGGATTATCGCTGGGGCTATTGTATTAATTGTTGCCATTGTAGCCGTCAATATTTTTGTGATGCAAGGGAAGAAAAAGGGTGTAGCAAAGGGAGGCGCTGACGCTGTTAGTTTTGAGAAAGTAACAGAACGTACACTCAATAATACAAAGTTGATTTCCGGACAAGTAAAACCTGGGAATATTGAAAGCTTCTACGCAGATTCAACAAAAGGAAAAGTGAAGGATATTGCGGTGAAAGAAGGACAAGAAGTAGAAAAGGGAACGAAATTATTCTCGTACGATAATGAAGAAATCAATCTACAAATTAAGCAAGCTGAGCTTGATCAAAAAATGGCGAGTATGCGCTATGATCAAGGGCAAAAGAAAATAGATTCACTAAAGAAAGAGATTAAGAAAGCAAAAGATAGCGGTGCTGGGAAAGAGGTAACAGATCCGTTAGAAGAGCAAGTAAGTGAACTAGAAATACAGCAAAAAACAACTGACCTTGAGAAAGAAAAAGGTCAATTACAAGCAGAAGAATTAAAGAAAAAACAAGGTGAACTCACAATTTATAGTAATTTTGCTGGTGTTGTACAAAAGTTAGATAAAGATGCAGCGCAAAGTTCAGCGCAAGCGATGGGCGGACAAGGAAAAGCATTTTTACAAATTGCATCTAAAGATCCATTCCAAATTCAAGGGACGTTAACAGAACTTCAAAAATCACAAATCCAACAAGACCAAACATTTACTGCAACTGCAAAAGCAAATGGTAAGAAGAAATGGACAGGTAAAATTACAGAAGTAAGTGAATTCCCGACAAGTGCAGAGATGGCTCAAGCAGCTGGTGCTGGTGAGGGAACACAAAGCATGTCTCAGTATACATATAAAGCTAGTTTAGATGGGCAAGAAGGTTTATCTCCAGGCTATCATGTATCTCTACAAGTAAACCTAGAAAACAAGAAGATGATTGCTGTTCCTAGTAAGAGCATTGTAGAAAAAGATGGTGATCCATTTGTTTATGTAGAAGAAAAAGGAAAACTTCGTAAACAAAATGTGAAAAAAGGTTCTACTGATGGAGATTGGACAGAAGTTCTTGAAGGCGTAACAGTGGGGCAAAAGGTGGTTAAAAATCCTTCCGACAACGTGTATGACGGAATGGAAGTGAAAGAAAAATGATTACGTTAAACAATATTCATAAAACATATTATCAAGGGAAACTGGCGGTACCGATTTTGCATGGGATTAGTTTAACGATTCAAAGCGGTGAGTTTGTTTCGATTATGGGACCATCTGGTTCAGGGAAATCGACGCTCATGAATATTATCGGTTGTTTAGATCGTCCAACAGAAGGCGAATATATGTTAAACGATGTGAATATCTTAACAGCAGACGAGGCGAAACTTGCCCTCATTCGTAATGAATATATTGGCTTTGTATTTCAGCATTTTAACCTACTGCCACGTCTTTCAGCAGTAGAAAATGTAGAACTTCCACTTATATACGGTGGTGTGAAGAAAGCTGAGCGCCGCCAGAGAGCTCTTGAAGCACTTGGAAAAGTTGGATTGTCAGATCGCGTACATCACCTGCCAAGTGAACTTTCAGGTGGGCAAAAGCAGCGTGTGGCGATTGCAAGATCGATTGCAAATGATCCGACGTTTATTATGGCCGATGAGCCAACCGGTGCTCTTGATACAAAATCTGGGGAACAGGTAATGGACATTTTCACAAAGTTAAACGCAGAAGGTACGACAATCGTTATGGTTACGCATGAAGAGGAAGTTGCTGCGTATTCTTCGCGCCGAATCGTGCTAAGAGACGGGAAAATTACAGAAGATAGAAGGTGTGCGGTATGAGTTTACTAGATAGTATAAAAATTGCCCTATCTTCTATTCTAGCTCATAAACTGCGCTCAGCACTTACGATGCTCGGAATTATTATCGGCGTCGGTTCCATTATTACTGTTGTTGCGATTGGGCAAGGCGGGGAAGCGGCATTAAAGTCGCAATTCGTTGGATCTGGTAATAACGTAATCCCAATTCACTATAGTGCGGATATAAATGATCCGTTTGGTATGGAAATGATGGAACAACCCAAGTTAACTGAGGAAGATATTTTTGAAATAAAAAAACTTCCAGAGATTGCGCATGTTCTTACAACAAATTCAAGTATGGAGCCACTCGATATAGAGGATAAAAAAGAGATGGTGAGTATTACAGGATTAGATAGTGAGTACTTCTCAGTAAATAAAGTGAAAGTAATAAAAGGCCGCTCCTTACAAGAATCAGATATTGCGCAAGGTAATAACGTCGTGATGATCAGTAAGAGTATGGAAGAAAAGGTCTTCAAAAAAGAAAGTTCAGTCGGTAAAATCATTGAGATGAAAGGACAACCGATGCAAATTATTGGTGTCTATAAATCAGATAATGAGTTTATGGGAATGGGGCCATCGGAAGCTTTAATTCCAATTACATTGTGGCCAACGTTATATGGAAAAGACGAGATTCAAAGCATTTCTGTTCAAGCAAAAAATGTGGATGATTTAGAAAAAGCGGGTAAAAAAGCTGCTGATGTATTAAATAGTCGTAAGCCAAGTGATGCATCTGGTAAATACGAAGTTATGAATTTAAAAGAAATTCAAGAAGGTATTTCAAAAATGACGGGCATCATGACGATGATTATCGGCGGTATCGCTGGTATTTCACTAGTTGTTGGTGGTATTGGGGTTATGAACATCATGCTCGTGTCTGTAACAGAGCGTACACGTGAAATTGGGGTACGTAAAGCACTTGGAGCAACGCGTAGTAAAATCTTGCTGCAATTCTTAATTGAAGCCGTTATGTTAACGCTGCTTGGTGGATTAATTGGAATCGGTCTCGGTTATGGAGGCGCATATATCGTTTCTTCATTTGCGAAATGGCCGCCGCTCGTTTCATGGGAAGTTGTCGTTGGCGGCGTGTTATTCTCGATGACGCTTGGTATTATCTTCGGATTAATTCCAGCGAACAAAGCAGCGAAATTAGATCCAATTGAAGCACTTCGTTATGAATAGGTTATTAGTGTAGTAGAGAGAGTCTCTCTACTACACATATATCTTGTTCTAGTGGGCGGTTCGCCGCCTCGAGTAGTGAGGATGTGAACCGCCCGTTAGAACGGGTTATATAAATACAAGGAGGTTGTTAGAATGGAACCGAATGTTAATACGCAAAAGGTTGGCGGGGAAAAACCATCGTTACTAGGAATGATTACATCTCCAGGTTTGCAGTTTGAGAGAATGAAGAATAGTAATGCAGTATGGGGTGCATTTTGGTTAATGACCGTATTAGGCGGTATTATGGGGGCTCTTGCGGCGTACTTATATTCTCAAGATCCTGCGTCTATGGCGGCCAATAAAGAGCTTGGTATTGAAGTGCCATTGGCATTTACTTTAGGTGGCGGCTTTCTCTTTTCAGCTCTTGTTATAATGCTTACATTCTTTCTTGGTACAGTTGTGTATAAAGTGTTAATGATGTTTATGAGCAATGATACTCCTTATAAAAAGTTATTAGCAATTACAGTGTATTCTAGTATTATTAGTATTCTTGGTGGAATTATAAATATGATCCTGGCGTTTATTCTTGGTGGGAATGGTCAAGAAATGTATACAGGTTTAGGGCCGTTATTCGCTTCTACTGGTGGCGTTGTATATGGCGTCCTAAAACAATTTGAGGTATTTGCAATTTGGGCATTAGTCGTAACTGGATTAGGATTACACATTACGGCTGGTTTAAGTAAGAAACAAGCAACTATTCTTGTTGTTGTATTCTTTATTTTAACATTGGGATTCAGTGCAATCGGCGGTATGTTCCCGAAAGCGTAATATAAGACATATTCATGAAAACGGCTCATATGGAGCCGTTTTTTATTTTTGTATGTACTTGAAATACTAGACCCCATATTTGAAATTTCCCTATACAGAATTTTAAATAACCTTCCATGAAATCTCTCTTATTCTCTTTTATTGTAAAGGTACCGCGGAATAACAAAGAGGTATACCTTTTAGAAACAGGTATAATATGAAACCGGCCACCTTTACTGAAGCAGTTACCTTGTATGGAAAGATGATTAAAAATCAAATGAAAAAGCTTTGTTTGTATCGGGATTATGATGAATATTATCAATGCGGCTTAATTGGACTTTGGATGGCATATGAAAGGTATGAGGAGGAGAAAGGTACTTTTTCAGCATATGCATTCGTAACAGTTCGTGGATATTTATTAGAGAAGTTAAAGAAAGAAAATCGATTTCAAAAGCGGCATACATTTGCCGGACAGGAAATTTTGCAAAATGTATGCGGGGCAGAAGTATCAGCAGAAGCTCAGGATTATATTGAGTTGTTAGATGAGAAAGAGAAATATATTATTTCGGAACGTTTTTATGCGGGAAAGAAGATACATGAAATTGCGGAAGAAAAGGGAATGACGTATCATCAAGTGAGATGGATATATCGGCAGGCGCTGGAGAAGATGCGTGCTGAGGTAGAGTAAGAATGCAACGGAGACAAAGGAATATATTTTGTCTCCGTTGCATAGCTAGTATTAGAAATCGTTATGAAAATCTTCCATAATCATTTGTGCTAAAATATTACCGGCCTTTCTCCATTGCAACTTCATTTGATAATAGCTAATGGGTAGAGTTTCTATTTCCCCATTACAAAAATATAGTACAGCCTGTTTTTTGGCGTTTTTTTTAATTTGCTTAATACTTTTATAGAAAACCCAGATGCAATCCCAGGCGGCAGGTGATTTTGTCGGAATGGCACAAATAAAACGACGATGATTAATTGGGATAGGTGTATTTTGGTGTAAATCCCATTTTTTAATAATTGCTTTTCGTCTTCCTTCGTATGTGGAATAATTGTGTGAGATGATTAATTCTTTTATTAGCTCCAATGGCGTTTTCGGTGAGTAGAGAATTCCTTTGGTGGTATGAATTTGAGTACGATAAAAAGGATCTTCGTAAGGCTGCAGTATCATTATAGAACTAGAAATAGCGTGAAGATTTGTTAGATCATGCAACTGAAAAGCCTCCTTTAAAAGTATTAGTTTACACATTTTAGTATATAGATAAAATATAAAAATAACTTTAATTATTTGTAAATATTTGTAAATTTTATGTGAGGTTTTGAGTTATTTTATAAATAGCAAGTTTTCTAATTTGCATCGCTTGTACATATATATGAAAATAGAAATAGTAAGGCGGTGATAAAGTATGAAAAAGAAATATATTATTATTATGGCACTTATTGTTGTTCTTTTTGTATATTTAGCAAACAGTAACCCGAGTAAAGGAGAATATACAGAGTGGGCAGCAAAGCAATTTATGAATCGCAATGATATTAGTAAAAAGTTAACAGAGGTTGAAGAAGGAGATCCAGATGGACTTGTTGGCGAGCTTGCGACAATTGGTAAGAAGTTAGCAAAGAAATATGTAGAGCCGCAAGTTGATGTGTTGATTAATCATTATACAGAGCGAAGCGATTATGTTTTCTTCTCGACTTATACGACGGAATTTACAATCGGGAAGGAAAATTATAGATATGTCTCGGTTGGATTTTCTCACATTTTTATTCCAATCGAAATGCCGAAGAAAAAAGACGAAGCTGCAAAGTAATGCGGCTTCGTCTTTTTTGTTTAAGGAGCAAGCGTTACTTCTGATACTGTCTTTTCAACAAGGCGTGCTCCCTTTTTACGAGTGTTCCCACTAAGCGATAAGAAAATTGCAGAGGAGAGAATCGTGTCCATCACTTGGTTAATGGTTTGTTCATTCACAGGTGTAATCGGATTGTCGATGGAAAAGACGACGGTTTTTCCATCCTCTTTCAAGAAAATTAGCTCGAGTACTGTCATTGTCGGTTACCTCCTTTTCATTAAAATTTTACGGATTCGAGATATCAGATGTGCTTAAAAGCTGAACAGCATGAAGCTTTAATTCTTGTAATGAAGCAAGAGCAAGTCCTACTTCATGAACCTTTGCTACATCGGCATTTGAGTTTACTCGTTTAAACTGTTTGTTTTTTAGAATTGCTTTTCCATTTGTGTCTGTGCCGCCGTTTAGAACAAGGCGCAAACTTAAATCAGTTACAATCGTTTCGATTGCCATTTTTTCACCCCCTTTTCGTCATATATATAGGGAGAAACGGTCATATTTTGGCGTGAAATTTTTTCTTTTTTTTGGTACTCTTAGAAGAATAAGAGAGGAGTTTCTAAAGATGAATCGTAAATGGTTAGTTTGGATTCCCGTTTTATTATGGATGGGGATTATTTTTTATTCTTCAGCACAGCCTTATAAGAAGCAGGATATGCGTTCAGATATTGAAAAGTATGTTCCGTCTCAATTTGTGGAAGAAAAATTATCTGGTGTATCGATTGACTATGGCGGAGGAACACCAGTTAGCATTGAAAATAAAGGTGTTGGGGGTTTTGTTGAGTTCTTCCTTCGTAAAGGAGCTCACTTCACAGTATTCATGATTCTTGGCATGCTTTCGTATTATGCATTTCATCGCTCTGGTTGTTCAAGAATGCGTTCCTTCGTATTCGCGCTTCTCATTGTTGCTGGATATGCAACATTCGATGAAATTCATCAAGGGTTTACAGGTGACCGTACACCGATGTGGCAAGATTCTGTTTTAGATACGTCGGGCGGATTGACAGGAATTATAATCAGCAATTGGTTTTGGCATAGAAAAAGGAGCTAACCCTTCGGGATAGCTCCTTTTTCATATACTGATCGTATCTTGTCGCGTGTATCGGTGGTTTCCAAAATGTATCGACCGTCCGACAATATACGACGTGGTGTTATACACCGAGTAGTTCTTTCAATTCGTCTGTTGATAGTTCGGTCATCCAGCTGTCACTTGTGATAATGGCGCTACTTAGCGATTGTTTCCGCTCTAGCATTTCATCGATTTTTTCTTCAAGTGTACCTGTTGTAATGAGTTTATGAACGTGTACAAATCGCTTTTGACCGATGCGATAAGCGCGGTCTGTTGCTTGATTTTCTACAGCTGGATTCCACCAGCGATCATAGTGAATGACATGGTTTGCGGCAGTTAAATTTAGACCTGTGCCGCCAGCCTTTAAGGATAGGATGAAGATGTCATATGTTCCATTTTGGAACTGTTCGATCATCTTATCACGTTCTGTTTTTGGTACACTACCGTTTAGGAAGAGAACACGCTGACCGAATTTCTCCTCTAATATTTTCTGTAACATATTGCCCATCCCGATATATTGCGTGAAAATTAAGCAGCTTTCATTTTGATCTTTTATATTTTCAATGAGATCCATTAATGTTTGGGTCTTCATGGAACGCTGCACAATATCTTTCGGCACTTCTTCTTTTAAGTAAAGAGCAGGATGATTACAAATTTGCTTTAGCTTACTGAGCATCATTAAAATAAAGCCGCGTCTTTCAATGCCTGTTAAGCCTTCAACATTTTGCAGCGTATCTTGTACGAGCTGTTCATATAGTGATGCTTGCTCACCTGTTAGCGGACAGTATGCTTTCTGTTCTTGTTTGTCCGGTAAGTTTAATGCGACTGTTTGATCTTGCTTTGTCCGGCGCAGTAAGAACGGTGAGATGAATCTTTGTACTTGCTGAATTTTCGCTTCATCACGATCTTTTTCAATCGGTGTTACGAAGCGGCGCTGAAACTGTCCTAGGCTACCAAGATATCCGTGATTCAAGAAGTCAAAAATAGACCATAACTCTGCTAAACGGTTTTCCATTGGCGTACCTGTTAAAGCGATTTTGTGATTTGCTCGTAAATTACGAACCGCTCTAGATTGTTTCGTTTGCGGGTTCTTAATATTCTGTGCCTCATCCAGAATGATTGCATCCCAGCACTGCGCGTTTAACTCTTCTTCATCAAGTTGTGCTAAAGCATAAGAAGTTAATACAACATCTGTACCTTGAAGAAAGTCCTTAAATGAATCGCCTTTTGAACGGTTGCTTCCATAATGTAATTGAACCTGTAAATTCGGCGCAAAGCGTTCAAATTCTTTCTGCCAATTTCCAAGAACAGACGTTGGTGCTACGATTAGCGCCGGACCTGTTTGGAGGCGATTTTCTTTCACGTATAATAAGTAAGTAATGGTTTGGATGCTTTTTCCAAGACCCATATCATCCGCTAGCAACGCTCCAAATCCGAGCTCTCGTAAGTATAAGAGCCACTCTACACCGTGCTTTTGGTACGGGCGAAGTGTAGCTTGCAAGGAGGATGGTATTGGAACTTTTGGAATGTCTCCGATATGGAGTAGCTTTTGGAAGAGCTCTTCGTAATAGCCATCTAGCTCAATTTCAATATCTGTAAATGGATTGTCTTCTTCTACGATCTCTGCTTCGGCAGAGTTTGATAAGTGCTGCTGCAAGACATCCTTCATTTCAAGACCATATTTATCTGCGCGTTTCATTAGTTTTTTCACTTCTTCAATAAAGGCAGGGTCGAGTCTCATCCATTGCCCATTTAAATTGAAGAGTCGTTTATTTTGTTCGACTAGGTCAAAAAATTCACTTTCTGATAGATCAATACCATCTGTAGAAACGCGCCAGTCGAAATCGACGAGAGTGTTCATGCCGAAGAAGGACTGCGTTTGATTCGTACTTTGCTTCAATTGAACACGTAATTTCGGTTTCGTTGCTTTTAAATTTTGCCACCAAGACGGTAGTAAAATATCAACGCCGGCTGCTAATAATTCGTTACTCGCTTCCGTTAAGAAGTTCCATGCTTCTGTTTCATAGAGCTCATCTCGAAAGTGTCCATCTTCCTGAAGCCACGGGACTAGCTTGCCGAATCCTTCCTGCGTTTCTTTAATACGCTCTTCATAGCTATGCCATCTTTTTGGTAGTGAATCGATGTCGTCATATACATATATCCGATGTGCTCCGCGTTTTGTCGTGATGATCGTTTCAAGCTTCCACAGTTCAAAATCATCTTGTGGTTCTTGGAGGCGAAGTCCGATTGTAAACGGAAGATCGTCTTCAATGTAACCAATCTTTCTGAACCAATCTTCTTCATGAAGTGCTGTTTCCAATTGTCTTTTCGTAAAGTCGTAGTGTTCATATAATCGTTTGGCATTTTCCCAGCCATCGCTAGAACGAGCGTCTTGCCGAATCGTTTCATTAATCGCATGGGAGAAAAGTGATACAAGCGTTTCATCTTGGATTGAAACATCGATGGTTTTCCATGATGGATAATCACTCCAACGTTTGATATCGGGTACAAAATTTCCACTCGCAAAGTGATCCCACAGCTCTTTTGCGTTTGGCATAAGCGCAGTCACAGGACCGTTTATTTGCAATCCAGCAAAGGAGTTCATCGGTTTTTTGGCAATATATTCAAACGCTTGAACGTTTGTTAGCATGAAGCCGCTTCGTCCTTCATGTGTAGCTTCTTTTAAAAAGGTACCAAAGAAGGACGTCGTGTGCCATGTGAAGGCATTTTTCTTCCAATTTATTGCAGGTAAAGGATTGCCGGTTTCATCTTCTCCCCAAAGGAACCAACCTTGACTTACGTGCTGGAGCCGAATTGTTACTTCAGTTTGTGTGATCATCGATTAACTTTCCTTTCCGCAGTTCTTCCTGTAGTGCTCTTAGGCGTGAATGTAAGTTAGCGATTTGGACAATGAAAATGTGCCATTCATCTGTTCGCTTGAGCCGCTTATAGAGCATGCGCAATTTCTTTAAGTAGCGGACTGCACGGCGGTATGACTTACGATTCCGTTCTTCAATTGCTTGCACTGCTGCGAAATGATAGAGCGGAAGAGCTGCTTCTGGTGCTTCTTTTTCGATTTCTTTCAGTGGCTCTTTTAGCAATTCAATTGCTTCAAATCCATATAAGAGATGAAGTTCTGTCCATGCATGATATTGTTTTTTTGCTAGTACATATTGCTCGTAGTTTGTGAAGCTGTATGGCAATAGTTCTTGCAAAATCATCTCAAGACCTGCTTGTTCATTTGTGTGCGTTGCATATGTTTCATACATCATGACAAACAAACGAACGATATCTTTTACAAAAAGGGGATTGGCCTGATCATTCATTGTTTTCTTCACTTGTTTATAGGTGAAAGACAGCCAACTTTTGGCGCGTTCCCATTGCATTGTGCTCAGTAATTCTTCGAGCCAGTCGAAATAAAGGCCGACAACTTGCGCCGGTTGTGTTTCGAGCAAGTCCATAGCAGCATTATCTTCTTGTTTTAAGAAGAATATGTGAGAAGAGGCAAGTGCTTTCGAGATTGGATTCATCTTCACATCAATTCGTCTTTCTTCTTCTTGTATCCAAGATTCTTCTGCTAGTAATTCTCCCCATATATGGCGGTAAATAAAGAACCTCTCCTGCATATAGGAATCGGTAGAGAAGAAAATACCATGTACTTGGCGAGCTGTTTCTTTCAAAATCGGTTCACATTCATCCGGGATCGATTCTGATTTCAAGTCACGTACAAGTGATTCAACTTTATCGACAAATAGGCGGACAACGTTAATTGGTTGGTGATAGGAGTACGTTTTGTTTGTCTCAAAGTCCGTGATTTCTTCTAATAACTTTTGAAAGCTAAAAAGTGCGCCATGTAATTTGAACAATTCATGTATGGCAACGACGCGCGGTGCTTTGCGTTCTAATTTCATATAAAAGTCTGTAAAGATACTCATAAGAAAATACATTTGTCTATATGAGAGCCGTGCTTGTTCTTTTTTAAATGCGTCATATTCAGATTCAAAATATGCATGCCAACTTTTAAAGTCCGTTTCTTCAAACGCAGACGATTGTAATACTTGTCTTGCTGTTCGAATCGGAGGGAGTGATGGTTTCGTTTTATTTTTAAATAATGTTAATACTTCTCCCACTTGTCCGAAGCTAGAAGCGGCGGATAGTAAAACAGCGAGCATGTGCTCACATTGCGTTGGCGCAAAGCAATCACAATAGCTTTCTGCGATATTACGAATCGGAATATGAACGCTATACACGTTTCCTTCAGCATCTACGGTACCTGATAACGTATAGCCATCAAAATCAACGTTGTAGACAAGGCCGCTACGATACAAGTGACGAGCAGTAGCAACGTGTTCTTGATCGGCGGCTTGCTGCGGATCGAGTCCTTGAACAAATTCATTCGCGATCATCATAATTTCATCTTTCGTAATTGAATGTTGCAGCATAATTTTCCTCCGTACAAAAGATTTATTTCCTCTACCATTATAAACAAAAAGCTGTGAAAACAGAAAAAATGAATTTGCTTATCCAAAAAATAGAAAAATATGGTAAGATATATTTGGTTAAATATATGTTTTTTTATTTAGGAGGAGATTAGAATTGTCAGATTTGCAGACGAAACTAGGTAGCGGTATGAATAAGCTACAAGAAGGAATCGAACAGGGAAAAATGAAGCTGCAAGTGGCACAAGAGATTGCACAACTGAAGAAGGAAATACAAGTGCAGCTCCATAAAAAGACAGAAGTTTTATTAGATCTTGGTCAAAAGGTGTATGTTCAACTTCGAGATACTGGAGTAAAGGAAGAATCATTAAAGCAATTAGTTGCTCCAATTCAAGCATTTGATGTTGCCATTTATCAGGCACGAAAGCGAATTGTTGAACTGCAAAAGCAACAGGGAGAGAAAGTGACATGTGAATGTGGTGGCTCTCTATCAATCAGTGATAAGTTTTGCGGGTCATGCGGGAAAGCAAATCCAATGTTAGCAGTAGAGACTAGCGAGGAAAAGATTGCATGTGTATCATGTAATGAGCACATTGCAAAAGACTCCATCTTTTGTCCAGTTTGTGGTATTAAGCAAGGTGGGGAGTGAGTAAGATGTATTGTCGCATGTGTGGGAATCAACATGGAGAAGAAGTGAACTACTGTCCTAACGAAGGAAGTATGGCAATAGTGGCTACAGACAGCGTAATCCTCGAACAAGATAACTCGAAATATTGCCGCGGTTGTGGTAGTGAAAATGCCCAGCAAAACCTGTACTGTCAAAAGTGCGGTTATTCTTTATTTACCGTGAAGAAAAAAGAACAGATCGTAAAGTTACCTAGCATGGAAAAAGGTCCTAAAGTAGAATTAGGATTACATAAGAACGGCTTAAGAACTGGTGTACTTGGCGGAGCTATTGCGAGTGTTCTTATGTTACTTGCGGGATGGATTGGAAGCTTAGTATTTGCAGCGATGACGGAAGAATTTCTTCATAAGTTTGCGCGTGAATTAGATATGCTATCGGGTTTTTATAATGGAGCAACAGCCACACTATTAAACTACCATTTACTTGGGGTTTCAGCTGAGGATGCAGATGGAATGATCCTTTCTTTATATTGGCATACTCCATTTCTACTATTATTATTAATTCCATTTATTATTTTAGGCGGAACAGGTATATGGATTGGAAAGCAACGTGTTGCCAATACAATTGGTGAACAGGTGACAATGGCAGCTACAGTGGGTATTATTTATGGTCTATTTTTATTTATTATTAGCTTCATTGCATCTAAATCAATCTCTATTCCAGGAATGGATGCTGTAACAGTATCAGTTGGATTTTCTTCCTTTAAAAGTTTAGTGAGTGGGTTTATATGTGGAACGATTTTTAGTTTATTGGGAATGATTGCTCATACAAGCCAAAACAATATGGCCGAAGCATTCCGTGAGCTACTTCCATATGGAGCATCACTTTATTACGGAGTAGCAGCAATGGTAAAGGGCTTTTTGTTAACAGCTGTTATTTTATGTGTAACAGCTCTCTTTATGAAAGAAGATAGTGTGAAACCATTGAAAGAGTTCACGTCTACAACGTCGCAGCGTATAATGTTAACACTGCAGGTAACGCCGCAAGTATGGAATATGGCGCATCTTGCACCAGTAGAAGTGAAAAGCCCTGTTTTTGAAAAAGGTTTTTCAGGTAAGAGTAACAAAGGAAAAGACAATGAGATGCAGTTTTCATTCGTATCCGGCATGTCATTTAATGGAACAGGGTTAAAAGATCTTGCAATTGCTGAAGGAGCAGGGCCAGAGGATCTTGCAGAAATAGAAGATGTAAATAGTACATTCCATTATGGATTGTTGCTGCTTCTTATTCCGTTTTTCTTTATGTTTAGAGTAGGACAAAAATTAGCGAGAATACAAACAGCAAATATATATGTAACACTCGCTGTATGTAGTGGTGCTTACACAGTTATGATGCTCTTAGTAAATATTCTTTCCAAGTTTCAAATTGATATTTCAGGGAATTTGACAAGTATGTTTGGAATGAGTGGAACGATGCTCTCTATGCAGGGCAGCTGGATGTATTTAATACTCGGTAGCTTTATTCTGACATATGTGGCCGCTTTCGCTGGAATGAAATTGGCAAGAAAGTAGGAGGGAAGTATATTGAAGTTTTGTGGAACATGTAAAAAAACAGTCGCAGATCACCTGAATTTTTGTTCGGAATGCGGAAGTAAAGTAGAAGTGATTGAAGAAAATGTAGTTGCTTCGAGAGCAGGTGTACAGAGAGAAGTATATCGTCAGGAAGTACAGCCGAAGAAGAATAAGAAAAATATCATTCTCTTCATTGGATTCGTTGTATTGGCAGCTTTACTGTTTGGTGCATATAAATTCGGGGCATATAAATTTTCGAAAGAGAAACAAATCAATGTATTAATTGACGCTTTCAATAAAAAAGATATAAATACAATTGACTCTTTTGTAAAATCGGATGATCCAGGTTTGAAAATTAAAACAGAAGATATTAAATCTTATTTACGTTATTTAAAGGATAATCCTTCATACAATAAAGAATTATTGTCTTACTTACAAAAGCAAACGGTTGATGCAAAGCTCGTTGATAAAGAAGGCTTTGTGGACGGACAAATTGTAGAAGATGGGAAAGAGTGGTTCTTATATCCGAAATATAAGTTCAGTATTAAGTCGTATTTCATGACAGTCAGCACAACTGCAAAAACTGCGGAAGTATATGTAAATGATAAAAAAACAACTGATATTTCTAGTGAAAAATCTTCTAAAGAAATCGGACCTTATTTCCCTGGGACGTATGTTGTAAAAGCAAAGGCGAAGGCAGATCTTACTGAATTGGAAACGGAAAAGGAAGTTGAGTTAGCTGGAGAAAAAGAAGGGAAAGTGGATGTGAAGTTACCACTTGAAGGAAACTACGTAACAATCTCTTCTGATGAAAATAGTGCTAATGTCATTGTAAATGGCAAAAAGCGTGGGAAATTAGATTACGGCAGGTATAAACTAGGCCCTGTACCGACAGATGAAACGGTAGAGGTATATTTAGAGAAACAAACAGACTTTGGAACTGTGAAATCTGAAAGTGTAAAAATTGGGGATCAGAGCTCTTATTATTTAAAATTCCCAAAACAAACATCCGATACTGCGGTTGGTGATTTTGTTCGAAATCACATTTATAACAACGTGCGTGCCATTTCTTTAAATGACTTTAGCTTAATTGAAAATGACTACGATAAGAGCGGAAAATCATATAAAGAAGACCGCGATTATCTGCAATATTTAAAGGAAAAAGGAATTACTGAGGATTTATTAAAATTTGAAGTCCGTAACGTTGAACGTCAAAGTTCTACGAAATATAAAGTAACGACATATGAAGAATACAATATTCGCTATGGCGATGGATCTATGAAGTTCAAAAGCTTTAGCAATGAGCATATTGTTACAGTGAATGAAGATGGAAAAATATTATATCATTCACTCGGTGCAAATAATACGTTGAAATCAGAAGAAATATCTGGTCCAACACATTAAAATGCGAAAATACTATCTCTTTTATATAAAGAGGTAGTATTTTTTTTCGCTATTTGTGGGCATTAAGACCCCCACCTCAAAATTCCGCAAAAGTAAAGAAGTTAGGTGGGAGGTGGGCTGCCCGTAAAAGCCCGATTGGTGAGGGCTAATAATCAGTGGCCTCCACTGATTAAAGTTTTACTTTATGATATATTGATCGCTTGTATGGATATATCGGCGATTCTACAAAATACGAAAAGCTTCTACATAGGGATCTTGTAGAATTCTTTCTACTAACGGGAGCATTTCTTCTTGAAATGGTATATCAATTGGAAATGGCTTTTGTGATCCTGGCTTTGTGCCGTATTGCACAAATTTATATTGAACGGATTGATCGTGCTTGAGCACAATCAATTTATAGCGATTGTCATCATGTTCAAGTGAAAAATCAATTGCGGTCGCATCATATGTTACATCGTCTTTGTATATGTATGGCTTAGGTGTACCGATCCAGTCTACTTTTGCATGTGGGTTCATGGTATAGCCTCCTTATCGTCATTATATATATATCTATTTTGATTTTCCAACATATAAGTCGCAGCTATGAAGGACAAAAAGAGGCCTGCACTCATTTTCTCTCTTTGTTTTAAACATGGGCATGGGGCTAAAAAAGGATGTTTTTTCATTTGTGCTTATATAAACAAGTAAAAGCCAGGTCTCAATATATGAGAACTGGCTGAATTTTTAGCAGTAATTGATTATTTTAAAATTTTCACTTTAACAGATTTACGTCCCCATTTGTTAGCAGCTGCGTCAGAGCCAACTAGAACGTCGATACGGTTACCTTTAATAGCACCACCAGTATCACCAGCGATTGCTTCTCCATATCCTTC